>NZ_KB291241.1:42004-49782 GCF_000318255.2 Capnocytophaga sp. oral taxon 380 str. F0488 | reverse complement strand
ATAAGCTAACCATACCTTCCTTATAGCCTTTTTTCACCAAAATCTCTCTCAGCTCTCTTCTGAAAAATTCCGTTTTCTTCCGAAAACCCTAACCAGTCCCAACACATCGCTTTTTTATCTCAAACTTTGGCAAAGTTTTAAACTTTGCCAAAGTTGATTATTTCTGGCATTATTGGTATTATTTGGTATTATTTGGTTTTATTGGTATTTATCTTATTCTCTCATTTGCTAATTTTCTCATTTTCTCATTTTCTCATTTCCTAATTAATCTGCCCGTGTGGCTCACACTGCCTGTGCGGCTCGCACCTTTGCCAAAGTTGATTATTTCTGGCATTATCGGTATTTCTGGTATTATTGTCTTTCTTATTAAAAAAGGGACGTTTATAAAACGTCCCTTGAATATACTTTATTTTTTTACCTTTTATCTTTTACCTTTTACCTAAACTTGAGCCTGAGCAACAAATCTCCTAAACCCTTCTTCTCCTTTTGGAGTATGTTTGAACACGCCACAATTTTCCAATACCTCACAAAAAGTATCGCCTATACTCCTATTAATAAAGTTATCTAAGTTCTCTATGGAAAGTGGAGTAGGGGAAGTATTCACGTAACGTTCTAACCACTGAGTGTGTTTTTGCAAAGCAGAGTCAGCATTCATTTGGGAATATACAGTGTTGAAAGCATTACCAGCTGTAATGGCTTCACTAAGCAACGTTTTAATACTCGCCATTTCAGTTTTTAACCTACCAGGTAAAATTGCTAAGCCCATCACCTCAATAATCCCAATGTTCTCTTTTTTGATATTGTGCAGATGTTCGTAAGGGTGAAAGATACCCATAGGGTGCTCAGTATCCGTACGGTTGTTGCGCAAAGCCAAATCAAGTTCATATTTGCCGTTTTTAAAACGTGCCACAGGGTTTACCGTATTATGACGTACACCCTCAGTATGTGAGTAGATGCCTAATGATTCATCGCTGTAGTTTATCCACGATTGCAAGATGACATCGGCTAAGGCGATGAGGCGGTCTTTCTCACCGCGCAATCGCAATACGCTCATAGGCCAATTTACGATACCTGCTTCCACATCTTCAAAACCTTTAAAGCTCACGCGTTCTTTTATGGTAGCTTTTTCCATAGGGAAAACGTGTCGTCCACCTTGAAAGTGGTCGTGTGAGAGGATAGAGCCTCCCACAATAGGTAAATCGGCATTAGAACTGAGAAAGTAATGAGGGAATTGCTCTACAAAGCCCAATACGTGCTCAAAGCAAGCTTTGTCAATCTTCATCGGGCGATGCTCACTCGAAAAGACAATACAATGCTCGTTGTAATAGATATAAGGGGAGTATTGGAAAAACCATTCCTCATTGGCTAAATCCAGCTTAATCGTGCGCAAGTTTTGCCGTCCAGCGTGATTTACGCGCCCCATATAGCCTTCGTTCTCTTTACAGAGCAAACATTTTGGGTAGTTAGTGGCTACCACATCTTTTTGGGCAGCAATATCACGAGGGTCTTTCTCTGGCTTAGAAAGGTTGATAGTAATTTCTAAATTGCCATAAGGGCTCTCGTGTTCCCACAGAATGTTCTTAGCAATTCTATCGGTGCGTATGTAGTTGCTTTGCTTGTTGAGCTCGTAAAACTGTTGGGTTGCCTGCTCTTTGCTCCTTTGGTAAGTATGCCAAAAATCGTTGCGAATTACCGATGTACGAGGTAATACCTGCCCCATAATCTTAGAGTTCAGTAGGTCGCGGAAAGTAAGCGTATCGGTAGTGAGGGTGCCGTTCTCAGCTGCCCACTGCACTAAGCGGTCGAGTACTTCCGTAGGATAAGTTATCTGGGCTACCTCTTTAGCGATTTGAGCTTGCTCTTCTTTTGTAAACTCGGTATAACTATCGCAACCAATACTTTCCAAAACAGCATTGGTAACAAGAATACGGTCGTCTTCCTTCACCAAGTTATGAAGTACCGCATAACTGATGAGCTTTTCTACTTCAATATAAACTTTCACGATTAATAATTATCAATTAATAATTAACAAGACTATTTGTTATTTAATAAGAAACTTATAAACGGTTTCTTGCTTGTACACTTCCCCTTTTTCTAAGGGTTTTACCCCAAACTTCGGCTGATTGATACCATCGGGGAAATCTTGCATCTCAATAGCTACCCCTACAAATCGTGGGTTTTTTGATGGTTTTTCTTTGGCAGTACATACCTTATCGAATACAGGTACATCGTCCAAAAAGTTACCAGTGTAAATCACAGCCACACGTTGGGTAGTATAGGCTTCCATAGTAATACCACTGTGAGGAGAGTACAATACCAACTGGGGAGCACCTTTGAGTCCGCTGTGGTTGAGCACAAAGGGGTGGTCGTAGGCACGAGTGATTTTGAATTGAGGATGCCCTTCGGCAATACCCTCAGCGATAACTTTACCTTTGCGGAGGTCGAAAGTAGTATCTTTTACAGCTATATAATTACCGGTAGGAATGAGTCCTTCTGCCAATTCACAAATATTATCAGCAGCGATTTGTAGTACTTGGGTATCGCCATTCATTTCCATATCACCTGAAAGGTTGAAATAACTGTGGTTGGTGATATTGAGGTAGGTTTTGGCATCGGCAACAGCTTCGTAAGCAATGTGCAGACTGTTATCTTCAGTGATGGTGTAAATCACTTTGAAATCTACTTTTGCAGGGTAGCCTTCTTCACCATCAGGACTTGTGTAGTGCATTTCCAAGCCATTAGCGAGCTCTTTTACTTCAAAGAGTTTACTGCTAAAGCCTTCTTTACCACCGTGCAATGAGTTTTCACCATTATTTTTAAATAGATGATAGGTTTTCCCGTCGATGGTGAAAGTAGCGTTGTGAATACGTCCTGAAGTGCGCCCTATGGTAGCTCCATTATAGGCGCCATTACCTATGTAATCTTCTAAATGCGCATAACCTAATACTACGTTTTTCAGTACGTTGTGCTTATCTTTTACAGCTATTTCGGTAATAGTACCGCCTAAGTTCAAAACAGACACGCGAAAGCCGTTCGCATTCTGTAAGGTATATTGATAGACAGCCTGTCCGTTGTGAGTACCGAACAGGCTTTTGTTGATGGTTATCATACTTTGTCTTGTTTATAGTTTTTTAGCACCGTCGCTTACAGAAGCGATATAGAAATCGGCAGCATAACCTATTTTGTTTTTGTAAGCCTCGCCTACGTTTTTAATGAAGTCGTCTACTTTGTCTTTTTTCACGATGCTTACAGTGCAACCGCCAAAGCCAGCTCCCGTCATACGTGAACCTACTACTCCAGGTTGTTCCCAAGCAAGAGCAGCCAAAGTGTCGAGTTCTACGCCTGTTACCTCATAATCGTCGCGCAAAGAAATGTGCGATTCGTTCATTAACTTACCAAACTCAGCTAAATTACCTGCTGAAAGCTCTTTTTGTGCTTTAAGAGTACGTTGGTTTTCATATACTGCGTGTTTAGCTCTCTTTTGGCGAACGGGACTCTTGATGAGGTCTTTGTTGGCTTCAAATTGTTCAATAGAGAGTTCTCCTAAGGCTTTAATAGGCAATTTAGTTTGCAATTCAGCTAAGGCTTCATCACATTCAGCACGGCGTTCGTTGTATTTAGAATCAGCGAGACCACGACGTTTGTTAGTATTGGCAATCACGATTACCTCATCTTTAAGTACCACAGGCACATAGGCATATTTGAGAGTGTTGCAATCGAGGAGGATAGCGTGGTCTTTCTTCCCCATAGCTACCGCAAATTGGTCCATAATACCAGAGTTTACCCCAATGAATAGGTTTTCAGTTTTCTTGCCTAATTGCGCCATTTCCACAGGGTCGATAGAGAGGTGGAAGAGGTCTTTTAGCACAATAGCGGTAAGCATCTCAATAGAAGCAGAAGAAGAAAGCCCTGCGCCATTAGGGATATTCCCAGAGAAGAGAATATCGAAACCAGAGTCGATTTTTTGACCTGCTTCGAGGAACATTTTAATCACACCTTTTGGATAGTTAGCCCAATCGTGTTTTTTGTCGTTGGTAAGTTCGTCAAGAGTGAACTCCATTACGCCAAGGTCGGCAAAGTTTTCAGAATACATACGGAATTTACGGTCATTGCGTTTTTTTACGAGACCGTAAGTACCTTTGTCGATAGCGCAAGGGAACACATTACCGCCATTGTAGTCGGTATGTTCACCGATGAGATTCACACGTCCTGGTGCGAAGAATTGTTTTTCGGCAGGAGCACCGAAAACTTCTTGAAACTTTTGTTCTAAGTGTTTCATATAGTTTTAATTTTAGTTATTAGTTTTGTTTAGAAATTACTTAATTAAATAATATAATGGAAAAAGGGAGTGCTGTCAAAGACAATTCCTAATAGATATGATTCTTGTAGAGACAATATATTTCTTATCTTATAAAGGATTTTAGCTGAGTCAAATACCAATCAAAGTCATCATACATAATAAAGTGGAGCCCTTTATTGGCATATCTAAGGTCTCTCAAAGATAAATTTTGATATTGATCTCTTATGTTGTCTTTTGAAGAAGTAAATACGGACTCTAAGAGCACTAAGGCAGGCACTTTTATCTGTTTTATTTCCTCTCTGAGGTCTGTATTAGAGATTTCACACACAAGTTTGGCGAGGGTCTCCCTATCTGAGGCTACACTCCACTGAACGATGGTAGGCTTCTTGGCTTCCTTTGTTGTATAGTACATCATTGAAGCCATTTGCGAACGCTCAAAGTCTTCTTTGGGCATTGCTGTAAGTTCCTTGATCATAGGAGTACAATCCTTGTTAGGTGTTATCTTAAAATTAGGATCAGAAAGCAAAGGCAAGCAAGGCAGAGCATCTACAATCACTATTCTATCAAGTAGGTCAGAGGCTTTAGCAGCTATTTTCATAGCAAGGATGCCCCCTAAGCTATGCCCTACAATCGTAGGTTTTTGGATGTTCTCCTTTTTGATATAGGAGATAATGGCATCTGTCCAATAGTCCAAACTTGGATTCTTTACAGGGGTAATTCCTCCAAACCCCGCTAAGGTAAGCAGGTAGCAAGTGTGGTTAGAGATCAGAGCAGGTACAGTCTCTTGCCAGACATCGCTGGAGCAGCCAAGTCCTGGAATAAACAAAATAGGACTTCCTTTTTCTCCTACTTTTTTCACTGAGAATGGAGATTGTCCAAACGTAGATAGTGGCAAAATAAGTAAAAGGGAGGTTATAAAAACATTTCTCATAGTAAAAAAATAGATTTTAAATTAAAAATTAGCTTGGTTTTAACTTTGGCAAAGTTTCAAACTAAAAGTTTGTATTACCTATTTAAAGTACTTTTTAGCAATTGCTCTGAGTTCTTTTTCTTTGTCTTCCAAACGCTGAAAGAGCACGAACTGGTTGCGGGCACGAATGTAATTCTCCTCAGGATATGAGGTTTTAAAGTATACATCGTTATTAAAATAATCGGCGAGGAAACGGATACCGATAATGAATATCATATATTTGGCTCCGTCGACGATATGTTTTTTCTCTGAAGGAGTCATCACAGGGTTCATTACTGAAAAACCTTTACAAAGCGCTTCGAAGAACTCGGTATTGAAAACGATTTTGCTTTCATCGGCTTCGTTTTCTTCGGTAGGGCTTACCGAAGTGCGCACCATATCGCCGAAATCGTACAGTAAGATACCTTGCATCACTGTATCGAGGTCGATTACTCTAAAATCATCGGGATTGGATTTATTGATGAGTACGTTATTGATTTTGGTATCGTTGTGGGTTACGCGTATAGGAATGCGCTTTTCGTCTACTTCTTTTTGGATAAGGTCGAAAATTACCTTGTGTTTTTGCGCAAATTTGTATAGCTTTTCAGCTTTGTCTTTGCGTGCAGGTGTTGCCTGAGCATAAGCATCTTCGAGTTGTTGGAAGCGTAAATCTCCGTTATGGAAATTAGGAATGGTAGCCTGCAATCGAGAGGTATCGATATTGGCAAAGGTTTTCATAAAAGTTGCAAAGGCAGTGGCAGCTTTTTCGGCTTGCCAAGGAGCTTCGATGAATTCATAAGAAGTATAACCTTCGGCAAAAGGGAATACTCGCCATACAATGCCCTCGGCATTTACGGAGTATCCTCCTTGTTTAGCTTTCATCATCGGGAGAATCACGTGATTGTTAGGTTCAGTTTCCCAAAGCAGTTCGATGTTTTTGATGATGCTATTAGGGGTTTTGAACACATTGCTGTTAATTCCTTGAAGGATATAATTTGTATTGGTGGTTTTCACCAAATACGTACGGTTGATGTGTCCGTTGCCATAAGGTTCCACAGAAAGGAGGGTTCCTTTTAAGTTAAATTGATTGGCTATTTCTTTCATTTTTATTTAGGTATTAATTAGTTTTTTGGTTTCAGACAAGTTGGATTATTTGGACTTGTCGGGGGATTGAGGCTTATTGAACTTTGCCAAAGTTTCAAACTTTGGCAAAGTTGAAAGCTGTTATCTTTTTAGTCTTCAAATGATTAGAACCTATCGGGGTACTCGCCTTTATCTACGAGTTTTTGTATTTCGTTTTGTACCATTGCGAGGTCTTCGTGATAGGTCATACCGAACCAGTTGTCGTGATTGGGTAATACTTCTAATTTATATCCGTAATCCTTAATAGCGTGTTGTACTACCATAGGGATATAAAATTCGGATTTAGGGTCATCTTTATGTTCGGCTACAAATTCTTTGAAATAACGGTCGGCTATATCCAATACTTCGTGAGTGAATCCCCAGAAGTTCATAGATACGTAGGTGCTTAGGGGATACTCGGCGCCTGTAGCTTCGTCTACGGCAGTAGTTTCGTTAATTTTACGCAGTTTGGTAGCTTCGTTGATAGAGAGTAGGTGATGATTGGCGTCTACTTCGCAGATACCGCGTGAAACTGTTCCGTTTTCACTAAGGGTGTTTTTCAGTAGATATCCTCCTGAGAAGAACGTTTTTTCTTTACCAGCATTGAGTGCTTCATACATCAATTTAAAGCCTTCTTTGCCGTAGTAATCATCGGCATTGATGATGAGAAAAGGGTTTTTTACAAACTCTTTTACACAAAGCATAGCGTGCCCTGTACCCCAAGGTTTTTTACGTTCGATGCCTTTTGGGTTAAAATCGTCTTGATATACATAAGTAATGGGCACATTATTGAATCGATTTTCTAAGTGTTGGCGTGCTAAATCGTCGATTTCACGACGGATAATGAGTACTACATTGTCGAAACCAGCTTGTAGAGCGTCGTAAATACCGTAATCAAACAAAGCGTTGCCATTGTGAATATTTTCTAACTGCTTGTCTGAACCAAAGCGACTTCCTAAACCTGCCGCTAAAATTACTAATGTTGTCATATAAAGTTAATTTCTTAATAAATAAAAGTCTTGATAAGTGAATGTACTTATTTTGCATCGGCAAAGATAGGGATAATTTTGTAATCTGGAAAAAAATATAACGAAATTTTTACGAAGAATTTAAAAATGCTTTCCGTTACTTGTTCTTTTATAAGAGTTTTGATAATGCCAATAATGTCAGTAATGCCAATTAACTTAGCCAAAGTTTGAACTTTGGCTAAGTGTGTAGCGCAAAAGCGACGCACCGGAGTTTTTCGGAGAATCTCGGGGGGACTTTGAAAGTCTCGGGAAGAGGAGTGAAAGGGCTGGGAGTTTGAGGACAAACGAAAGTTTTTGGAAGGATTTTAGAAAGGTTTAGAAAGATGTTGAAGGTATGGTTTAGTGTACTTAGCTTATAGAAAGCTTATAGGAAGCTTAT
>NZ_KB291241.1:29354-41984 GCF_000318255.2 Capnocytophaga sp. oral taxon 380 str. F0488 | reverse complement strand
ACTTAGCTTATAGAAAGCTTATAGGAAGCTTATAGGAATCTTGGACGATTGGTATACAAAGACTGTATTAAACGTTGAGAAACAGGCATTTAGGAGGTGTTAAAGATATATTAAAACGAAAGCTGAGGTGTAGGGGTGTGCTTTCGTAATTTAGGGTGAAGGGCGTTTAGGGTAGGGGAGGGTTATACGAATAGTATTGGTAAATTAGTTTTTTTTGTTACCTTTGTGCTTTCATTGCTTATTAGCTTTCGCTTTTACTTATAAGTTATGGTATCAGAAAAAGATTTAGAAGCCTTAATGGCTCAGGTAGATGGTGCTGTGGACAGGCAGTACGACTTCATTAAAGAGATGAAGCAGATAAAGCAAACGCTTTGGGAACTGAAAGCCCAAATGCGTGCTACTTCGGTATTAACTTCGGCGGTACCCGCAGAAACGGCAGTGCCTGAGGCTACACGTGAGGCAGTAACAGAAACTGCCCCTGTGGAAACGGTAACTCCTGTTCAGGAACAAGCTGTAATAAATACTGTGGCTGGGGAAATAACGGCAGCTGTTGTAGAGAAGCAAACGCCTGTTGCGACGGTTGCTGAAGCGGTGCAAGAAACTTCGCAACCGAAACAAGAGACCCCTCCGATTACTTTTTGCACAAAAACGAATTCGTTTGCGCCTAAAAAGAAGGTGAGAAATCCGTTTGAGCCGAAGCAATCTACTAACTGGGAGCGATTTATCGGTGAAAATCTGTTTAGCAAGATAGGGATAGTGATTATTATTATTGGGGTGTTTATAGGGGTGAAATACTCTATTCAGCATAACCTTATCAGCCCTGCAATGCGCTTGGTTTTAGGTTACTTAATGGGTATAGGGCTTTTTGTAACGGGAGCTATGCTCAAGAAAAAATATGAGAGTTTTAGTGCTATCTTGGTGAGTGGAGCAATGACGATTTTTTACTTCGTCACCTTTATTGCATATGCTGTTTTTGGTTATTTCCCACAATCTCTTGCCTTTGTGCTGATGTTCCTCTTTACAGCCTTTACGGTACTTGCTTCGTTGAGCTATAACCAAGTGGTGATAGCTATTATAGGGCTTGTGGGAGGCTATGCGGTACCTTTTCTTTTGAGTAATAACTCGGGTCAGGTAGAAATCCTATTTGCGTATACAGCAATTATTAATATAGGTGTGCTGATACTTTCGTTTTATAAGCAATGGCGTTCACTGTACATTTCGGCGTTGTTCCTCACTTGGCTATTGTTGTTCTCGACGTGGGCATCGGCTTATCAGTACGACGATTTTATACCTTATTTTGTATTTAATTTGGTAACGTTCCTCACTTTCTATGTTGCTTTTATAGTTCAGAAAATACACAGGGTACAGGAATTGGAAGCGGTAGATGTACTTTTGTTCTTGTTTAGTAGCTTGTCGTTCTACGCGATGGGTGTTTGGCTTATATTGGATTATTATCCTAATAATCGGACTTTTGTGGCGATGTTTACATTGCTTAACTCTGTATTTCACTTTTTGGTGGGTTATTATTTTCACCTCAAAAAGGCGCCTTCTCAGGCTTTGAAATACTTAGTTTTGGTGTTGGCACTCTCATTTGCTACTTTGGTAATCCCGATACAGTTTAAAGGAACGTGGATAACTATCTTCTGGATAGCCGAAGCTGCGTTACTCTTTGGGTTTGGACGTACTAAAAAAATGCCTGTGTACGAGCGAATTTCATACGCAGTAGTGATTTTGGCTACTTTCAGTTTGCTGATAGATTGGGGGAAAGGCTCTTATAGTATCTTTGATATGGAAGACGCGAGTGCTTATATCACACCTTTTGCTAACTCGCTCTTTATTACAGGGTTACTTTATAGTGTGGCGGTAGGAGCAATGGCTTATATCAATGATAAATACAAAGAGACAGGGACGCTTAATAAAGTGTTGAGCTTTTTGTTCAATATTTTTTCGGTACTTATTTTGTATTGCACTTTTTACAGAGAGATAAGCGTGTTTTGCGATATGAGGGCTTTACATCAAGACCCTGAGATATACAACCATTATCTGGCATATCAAGACTTGAACACTTTTAAAGGGGTATGGCATATTATATACAGTGTGTTGTTTATTTCGGCTTATAGTTTCTTGAATGTGAAGTACCTGAAAAAGAAATTGTTGGCAGAACTACAAATAGGTTTAAACTTTTTGTTACTGACTATATTTATGACCTTGGGGCTTTACTATTTCAGTGAGTTGCGTGAACGTTATATGGAAGAAGCGCAGGAAGGAGGACAGTTATCACTTTGGTTTTTAAATATTAGATATGTGGGCTTGCTCTCGCTGGTGGCATTAGGCAATAGCATTTATGCCCTCAGTAAGTTTTTGGAATTTAAAACAAGAGCAAGGCGTGTATTGGAAATGTTGTTGCACCTGGTTATTTTGTGGGTTGCTAGCAGTGAATTACTGCACTGGACAGATATATATGAGTCGGTAGCTAATTATAAATTAGGTCTTACAATTTTATGGGGAGGTTATGCTATTTTATTGGTAGTATTGGGTATTTTTAAGAGGAGGAAATACCAGCGAATATCGGGTATTATATTGGTAGGTTTTACGCTGTTGAAGTTATTCTTTTACGATACTACCCACCTCGACACTCTTCATAAGACCATAGTGTTTGTACTGCTTGGGATATTGCTACTGGTAGCATCGTTCCTCTATAACAAATATACCAAAGAAATAGAGGGAGAGCAAAAATAAGAGGGTGGAAGATTAAAAAGAGAGAGAAAAAATACTAAATGTGTATTATTTTTCCAAATAAGAAGAGAGAGATTAGAGGAGTTAGTTTTATTATAGTAAGCTGTAAATCAAACTAATAAAAGGCGAAGATTGTTGTAAGAAAAATTTTTTGATAAAAAAATACATATAATTAAAATAAAAGCATTACTTTTGTGCCATAATAACCAAAATTTAATTTTGTAATGATTAGAGATTATAGAGACATTAAGCTTACTGTACAACGTCCTACTCCTATTGACAAGGAGGTGAACTGGAATAAATCGTTGGTAGTGATTAGTGAAACTGATATTTATGGTCGTATTACCAATGTAAACGATGTGTTTTGCAATGTTTGTGGCTATAGTGCTGCGGAAATGGTAGGACAACCACATAGTATCATTCGCCACCCTGATATGCCTAAACTGATTTTTAAATTGCTTTGGGATAACCTTAAATTGGGGAATAACTTTATTGGGGTGATTAAGAACTTAGCAAAATCAGGAGAGTATTATTGGGTAATCACCGATTTTGAAATGCGTAGAGATGGGGATGGAAATATCACACACTACATTGCACGCCGTAGATCGGTGTCCAAAGGAGTAATAGACAACTATGTAGCGCCGTTTTATGATACGCTTTTGAAGCTTGAGAAGATAGGAGGAATGGAGCTTAGCACCCGTTTTTTCAAGAACTACTTAGCTAAACAAGGCAAGGATTATATTGATTTCATTATAGATATAATGAATGAAAATAGAGAAAATGTGTCTTTCGAAGAAAATCAAGTATCATCAGTAGATACTACACAAGTGATTTCAGATGATATTGTAACTATGAATGAGGCTCAAAACGAGAAACGCAAGAGTTTCTTTGGTAGATTGTTTGTGCAATAACTATCTAGAGCAACTTATGTGATTAACTAAAAAATTTAAAATAATATGTCAGAATTTAAAAGTGCTGTACCTACAATTGCAAGACCCACTCCTATTGACCGTGAAGTACAGTGGGATAAGACCAAAGTACTCATCAGTGAAACAGATGCGATTGGTACTATTACCAAAGTGAATGATGTGTTTTGTGAGGTATCACACTACACTGCTGAAGAACTCATAGGACAACCTCATAACTTGATACGCCACCCCGATATGCCAAAACTTATTTTTAAGCTTCTTTGGGATAACTTAAAGGCGGGAAATAACTTTGTGGGTGTGATTAAGAACTTAGCTAAAACAGGAGAATACTACTGGGTGGTTACTGATTTTGAAATGCGTCGTGATGCATCGGGTAATATTACACATTACATTGGCAGAAGAAGATCGGTGCCTGAAGCAGCGATTAAAGACTATTTGGCACCTTTCTATGATTCACTTTTGAAAATGGAGAGAATAGGGGGGGTAGAATTGAGCAGTCGTTTCTTTAAAAACTATTTGGCTAAGCAAGGAAAAGATTATATCGATTTTGTGATAAGTATTATGTCAGAGGGTCAAACTAAATTTACAGCTGAAACCGTATCGGGTGTTGATAATAACAACGTGACAGTATCTGACGATATTTACCAAGTAGATGATTCAATGAATGAAAAACGCAAGAACTTCTTCGAGCGTTTGTTTAACTAATAAAAACATTAGATAGAGATAAGAGAGGAATAGAGGTAGACTCTATTCCTCTTTTTTGTGGCATAGGATTTGTTATTTATTGAGCGTGGATTGTCAATTGAAAATTATTTTATACTTTTGCCCCGACTAATTAATTCAATAACGAAATGGACTTAACAGCCTATCACTTTGTATCGCTGTTTCGCAATAATGTACAGCAATACCCACAGAAAGACGCTTTGATGGGAAGAGACGCTTCTTCTCATTGGAAAGGTATTACGTGGGAGACCTTAGGCAGTACTACAACCCTTTTATCTAAATCTCTGCTTTCATTGGGTATCCAGCCCCAAGAAACTGTAGGGATTCTTGCACAGAACACTCCACAATGGTCGCTTGCTGACCTTGCTTGCTTGCAGATACGTGCCATTCCGGTACCCATATATACTACAAATACCGCTGAACAAGCCCTCTACGTGATGAATCACGCTGAGGGGAAAGTGCTGTTTGTGGGCGATGAAAAGCAATACCACAAAGCTCTTGAAGTAGCCTCTCAGTGCCCCACCTTGCAAATGATTGTGGTATGTGATAACGAAGTGCCTCTTACCGAAAAACAGTATTCCATTCACTGGAATGACTTTTTGGCACTCGGTAATAGTCCGCAGTATGATACAGAGTTAGACAAGCGCATTGCAGAACGCAATTTAGACGACCTTTTTACGATAATCTACACCTCCGGTACTACGGGTGAGCCCAAGGGAGTAATGCTTACTTATCAGAATTTGGCTTTCCAGATGGTAGGACATACTGAGCGCTTATCTACCGTAGATAACACTGATACGTCATTGGCTTTCTTGCCACTATCGCACGTATTTGAACGCGCGTGGACGTACTTCTGCCTTTACAAAGCAGTTACTGTTTATTACTTAGATGATACTAACTTAGTGCGCGAAGCCCTTGCTGAGGTACGTCCTACCTTGATGTGTGCTGTACCGCGCTTCTACGAAAAGATATTTGCCACCGTACACGACCGAGCTGACGCATCGTCATTTGTAAAGCGTAAGCTTTTCCGCTTGGCAATAGCTACTGGTAAACGTGTATTGGCATTACGCGAACAAGGTAAGAAACCGTCGTTTGTCTTACAGAAAGCTTATAACCTTTTTGATAAAATGGTGTATAAGAAACTGAAAGAGGCTCTTGGTGGACGCATTAAGTTTATGCCTTGTGGAGGGGCAAACCTCGAACCTAGTATCGGGCGTTTCTTTCAGTCGATAGGTATTAACCTGAAATTAGGTTATGGGATGACCGAAACGACTGCTACTATATCTTGTTGGGGCGACGATCGTATCAATCCACAATCGGTAGGGAATGTGATGCCTAATGTACAAGTGCGGATAGGAGAGGAGAACGAGATATTGGTAAAAGGAGGAATGGTGATGAAGGGTTACTACAAGAACCCAGAAGAAACCGCCAAAGCTTTTACTCCTGATGGTTATTTACGCACGGGAGATGC
Organism: Capnocytophaga sp. oral taxon 380 str. F0488; assembly: GCF_000318255.2. NCBI lineage: Bacteria > Pseudomonadati > Bacteroidota > Flavobacteriia > Flavobacteriales > Flavobacteriaceae > Capnocytophaga > Capnocytophaga sp. oral taxon 380. The sequence continues at coordinate 36,125 of NZ_KB291241.1, read as the reverse complement.
GGGTAATTTGGACGGGAATAACAATCTCTTTATCACCGAGCGCATTAAAGAACTGATGAAAACCTCTAACGGCAAATACATTGCTCCACAGATGATTGAAGGCAAGGTAGGGAAGTATAACCTTATAGAACAAATAGCCGTGATTGCTGATGGTAAGAAATTTGTTTCTGCCCTTATTGTACCTAATTACGAGATGCTCTCACAAGCACTAAAAGACCTCAATATTAAGTGCAAAAACACGGCAGATATGATAAAGCACAGCCAAGTGATTGAGTATATAGGTAAGCAACTACAAAAATTTCAGAAAGACCTACCCGACTACGAGCAGATTAAGAAGTTTACGCTTCTGCCTTCGGCTTTCACTATTGAGCGTAATGAGATTACTCCTTCGCTTAAACTCAGAAGAAAAGTGATTTATGCCAATTATAGTCGTGAAATAGAGGCGATGTACAGATAAAGATATTAGAGACTATCCGTAAAAGCATTGTTGTATTTTCTTATTTTGTATCTTTGCGCCCGATTTTTAATATTATCTGCTAATCGAAGAGTAATTTGTATGAAAAGATTCTTATTTATGGCAATATTAAGTTGCCTTGGTCTTGTGTTTGTACGATGTACCAAAACCGACACAGAACGTGTAGAAATAAAAGGAGAACGTGGTGAGCGTGGCAACTTAATCCTCTCAGGAATAGGCGTGCCTGATGCTTCTCAAGGAACGATAGGCGATTATTATCTCGACCTATCTACAGCCAATCTTTATGGAGCTAAAACAGTACAAGGCTGGGGGACTCCTATTTCTTTAAAAGGCTTAAAAGGTGATGCGGGAGCCGATGGTGCTAATGGTACCAACGGTCAAAACGGAAAAGATGCTCCTGTACCTCAAATAAAAAATGGCTTTTGGTATATAGGTGAAACGAATACTCATATTAAAGCCCAAGGAGAAAAAGGTACTGATGGTACTAATGGCACCAATGGTCAAAACGGTCAAGATGGACTTACTCCTCATATAGGAGACAATGGTAATTGGTTTATAGGCAATCAGGATACTCATATAAAAGCTCAAGGAGACAAAGGAGAAACAGGTGCTATGGGTGCTACGGGAGCACAAGGGCTTCCCGGTAAAGATGGCTCTAAAATATATTCAGGACAAGGCAAACCCGTGAGTCAAGGAGTAGAAGGCGATTACTATATCGATACTGAGGCTAAAATATTCTATGGACCTAAAACCAATACAGGTTGGCCTTCTACCGGTATTTCTCTTACCGCTCAACAAATGAGTGACACAGACTATGAACTTAGCGCTGACGGAAAAATATTGCTAAAATGGAAAAATGAGAAAACACTTTTTATCGATATGAATACTGACCCTAAGTTAAAAGATGTAGAAATCATAGCTGACAATGCTTTTAACGCAGAAATAAATAAACTCACATACCAGTTGAGAACTTTCGTCATTGGGGATAAAGTAAAAGATATAGGGGCTAAGGCTTTCTATCTATGTACTAAATTGACAAGTGTAGAAGTATCGAATGAGAATATAAAAAGAGAGATTACAAAAATAAAAACACAAACCTTTGCTAATTGTACTCACCTACAAAATGTAGATATTCCTTCGAGCGTTACTACTATTGAAGCAAGAGCTTTCACAGGTTGTAATAGACTTACAAGTGTTATACTTCCTGAAACAGTAAACAATATAGTAAATAATGCCTTTGCAAAGTGTGATAATTTGCATACCGTAATCATACGTAACCCTAATGCTTTTAGTATAGGCACTATGGCATTTAATCAAACACTATTGCGCAACATTTATGTCCCTTCCGGGAAAGTAGAGGAATATAAAATATTAAACCCTCAATACAAAGATTTTATCAAATAAGATATAAACAAAAAAAAGCTACCAATTCGGTAGCTTTTTTTATTACCTTTTATCTTTTACCTGTTACCTGAATAAACGCTTCTTCCAAATTAAATGCTTGCACTTCGGTAATAAGGTTTTGAGGCGTATCTTCTTTTAGTAATTGTCCTTCGTTTAAAATACCTACACGGTCACAAAAATCCTGTGCCTCTTGCAAATGATGTGAGGTGTAAAGTATCGACATTCCTCCTCTGTTCAATTCCTTTAAATAATCGATAATAATATTTTTGGACTGCACATCCACCCCCACTGTAGGTTCGTCTAAGAAAAGCACCTCAGGGCTGTGCAATATACCCGCCACCAAGTTGATACGGCGTTTCATTCCTCCCGAAAAATGAGCAATTTTCTTATTGGCAACTGAGGCTAAGGCTACTCGTTCAAGAGCTTCGTCAGTGAGTGCTTTTAGTTGTTTGCCTTTGAGTCCATACAGGCTACCGAAATAATGCAAGTTTTCGCGAGCGGTAAGCGTAGGATACAAAGCGTATTCTTGCGGAACCACCCCTATTTTATACCTAAGGCTTGTATCTTTATAAGTAAGTCCTACAATAGAAAAACTCCCGATCGTAGGTTTGATACTCCCAAAAAGAATAGACATCAGGGTAGTTTTTCCTGCTCCATTAGGGCCTAAAATGCCATAAATTTCTCCTCTTCTCACCTTAAACGACACATCGTTCAAGGCAAGGCTAGTGGCTTCTTTATATTGTTTGCTGAGGTGGGTTACCTCAATGGCATTGGGGGGTGTACTCATATTCTCAAAAGCTAAAAAGCGGGGCAAGTTAGTCAAAATATTGCAATTAGCAAAGTTTTTTGTACATTTGCAGGGTTTTAATAGGTAACAAGTAACACAATGAACGAAAATGTAACGCTTAGAATAGCAATGCCTCAGGATACTCCTGCTATTTGGGCAATCCTATCTGCTGCTATTGAGCGTCGCAAAGCCGATGGCAGTAACCAGTGGCAAGATGGCTACCCTAATGAAGAGGTGATAGCTAACGATATCACCCATCAATATGGCTATGTACTCACAGAAGACAACGAAATATTAGGCTATGCTGCTCTCCTCATCAACAACGAACCTGCTTATGAGGCTATCAAGGGCAAATGGCTTACCAATGCCGACTTTATGGTATTTCATCGCGTAGCAATTTCGCCTGACCATTTGGGGCGTGGCTTAGCAAAGTTTCTTCTTCAACAGATAGAAGAAATAGCTCGCAATAAAGGCATTCCTTCTTTGCGAGCTGATACTAATTTTGATAATGCCCCTATGTTACACCTATTCGAAAAATTAGGCTATAAGTACTGCGGTGAAGTTACTTTCAGAGGTACTCCCCGCAAAGCTTTTGAGAAAAAACTATGAATCAAGAATTACTCACCTATTTAGAACATTTTATTACCGAAGAACGCAAGGAACGTTTTTTACAGGTGATAAGTGCGCGTACCAATCACTTTACGGTAGCGATGGAAGATGTATTCCAAATGCATAACACCAGTGCCGTAGTGCGCACTTGCGAAGTCTTTGGCGTACAACAAGCACACAGCATAGAAGGACGATTTGGCAAACGCCTCGATGCCAAAATAGCAATGGGTGCTCAAAAATGGGTAGACGTCTTCCGCTATAACGACACCCAAAGTTGTATCGATGCCCTCCGTGCCCAAGGTTACCAAATAGTGGCAACAACCCCACACAAGGACGCTTATTTCCTCAACGACTTCGATATTAGTAAAAAGAGTGCTTTCTTCTTTGGTACAGAAAAAGAAGGGCTCTCTGAGCAAGTACTCTCACAAGCGGACACATATTTAAAAATTCCAATGGTAGGTTTTACCGAAAGTTTGAATATCTCGGTAGCGGTAGCCATTGTCCTGCAACAGCTTACTGATAAACTCCGCCGTAGCCAAGTAGCTTGGCAACTCACCGACGAAGAACGCCTTAGCACTCTTATTAATTGGACAAAGAAATCCATTCGCAACGTAAAAGATGTACTCAAAAGATACGAAGAACTCACCGCTCAAAAATAAAAACCTTCAATAAACTTCCTCCTATCTTCGCATTAACTACAAGAAATCTTCATCATTTCTTTGTTCATTCTTTTCCTACTGGTCTGCTCTGCTACGACTGCCCGTGCGGCTTGCACCGTCTTTTGTATGAACTTTGCCGAAGTTTCAAACATTGTCAAAGTTGAACTCCACTAATAACCTTCTTTTTATCTCTATCTTAGATTCGCCTTACCTTTATCGTAGGTTCGTCTTTTGTTCATCATTCCTTCGTCTTTTGTTCGTTGTAGAGCCACTGTAGAGCCACTGTAGAGCCACTGTAGATCCACTGTAGAGCCACTGTAGAGCCACTGTAGAGCCACTGTAGACCCACTCATCGTTCGATTATCCCATAAGCTTTGTATAATCCTCTCCCAATTTCACCATTAACCATTAATCATTAACCATTAATCATTAACCATTAACCATTAACCATTAACAACACTTCCCATTTTCTAATTTTCTAATTTTCTAATCTTTATTTGGCATTTCTGGTATTTAAGGTATTACAATTTCTTCACTCATTTTTTTCACAATTCGTAATCCGTAATTTGTAATTATTTTGTACCTTTGCACCGAGAAGAGATTTTTAACCATTTACAGAAATGAATACTATAACAAAAACAAACTTTAAATTCCCTAAACAAAAAACCGTTTACAGAGGGAAAGTGCGTGATGTGTATCAACTTAAAGATGATACCCTCATTATGATTGCTACCGACCGTATTTCGGCTTTCGATACCATTCTACCCAAAGGTATTCCTTACAAAGGTCAGATATTAAATCAAATGGCTGTAAGTTTCTTGCAACAAACCGAAGATATTGTACCTAATTGGCTTATTGCTTCTCCTGACCCTAATGTTTCTATTGGCCAAGTGTGCGAACCGCTAAAAGTGGAAATGGTCATTCGCGGTTATCTTGCAGGACACTCGGCTCGTCTCTACAAAAATGGCGTGCGTAAACTATCGGGCGTCCCCTTGCCAGAAGGTTTGCGAGAGTTCGATATGTTCCCACAACACCCCATTATTACTCCAGCTACCAAAGCCGAACAAGGCTTGCACGACGAAGATATTTCTCGTGAAGACCTCATTCGCAAAGGAATTGTAAGCGAGGAAGACTATCGATTGATGGAAAAATACACCTACGCACTCTTTGCTCGCGGTACTGAAATCGCCTCTAAACACGGACTCATCTTGGTAGATACTAAATACGAATTTGGTAAAACTCGCGATGGCGAAATAGTGCTTATCGACGAAATTCACACCCCCGATTCCTCTCGTTATTTCTATAAAGAAGGCTATGACGAACGACAAGAAAACGGTGAACCCCAAATACAGCTCTCCAAGGAGTTCGTACGCCAGTGGCTCATTTCGAAGGGTTTTCAAGGTGAAAAAGGGCAAAAAGTACCTACGATGACTGATAAGTATGTACAATCCGTTTCTGAGCGTTATATAGAGCTCTACGAGAACATTATGGGCGAGAAATTCCTCCCCGCCGATACTTCCGATATAGAGAACCGCATCTACGACAACATAATGCGATTTTTGCAGAATCAATAATCAATGAAAAAAGGTCGCTTTTGCGTCCTATACTTTGCCAAAGTTGAATAGCGCTCGTTAATTGTTAATTGTCAATTGTCAATTGTTAATTGAACCACGATGTCTACATATCATTAGGAAGTAACTTAGGAAATCGTAAAGCCTACCTGCAACAAGCCATTGAAGGCATTGCGATGCGGGTGGGTACTATTGTCGATATAGCCCCTGTTTACGAAACACCCTCGTGGGGTTTTTCGGGGGAAGCTTTCCTGAACACCTGCTTGCTATGTCGTACCTTTCTCTCACCTGAGGAAGTATTAGTACAGCTCTTGCAAATAGAACAAGAACTCGGGCGAGAGCGTATGCCTCAGTCCAAAGGCTACCAATCACGCACTATCGACCTCGATATTCTTTTCTACGACGATAAAGTTATTAATACCGAAGTGCTCACTGTGCCTCATCCTCTCTTGCACCGCCGTAAGTTTGTACTGAAACCTTTAGCAAATATCGACGACCTCAAAGTACACCCTGTACTCAAAAAAACGGTTGCCGAACTCCTACGCACTACCGATGATACTTCACCCGTGCAACGCCTTACCGACCAACTGTCGTTTCCTGCGCAAAAATCACCGTTTTTGAATTATAAGTATATTGCTATTGAGGGGAATATAGGTTCTGGAAAGACCACTTTGGCGACTAAAATAGCCGAAGACTTCAATGCAAAGCTCATCTTAGAGCAGTTTTCCGATAATCCTTTCCTGCCTAAATTCTACGAGAACCCTAAACAATACGGTTTTACGTTGGAGATGTCGTTCCTTACCGAACGCTACCAGCAAATGTGTGAACAGTTGGCACAAATGGACTTGTTCAAGGAGTTCGTCGTCTCCGATTATGATATCTTCAAATCACTTATCTTTTCTAAGGTAACTCTTACCGATGATGAATTTGTGTTGTACCGTAAGCTTTTTTACATTCTTTATAGCCAAATCATCAAACCCGATTTGTATGTATTCCTCTATCAAAATACCGACCGTCTTATTGAGAACATCAAGAAGCGCGGTAGGGAGTACGAACAAAACATCTCCCCCGATTATCTGAAAAAGATACACTATGGCTATTTAGATTTCATACAGAAGAATACCGCTATGAATTCTCTTATCATTGATGTAACCGACCTCGATTTTGTAAAACACTACACTCATTACGAGTATATTATAGAAAAGATACGCGAGAATTAATTTTCAGTATACACTTTGCCAAAGTTTTAAATTTTGGCAAAGTTGA
>NZ_KB291241.1:20836-29334 GCF_000318255.2 Capnocytophaga sp. oral taxon 380 str. F0488 | reverse complement strand
CTTTGCCAAAGTTTTAAATTTTGGCAAAGTTGAATAACTTTTATTTTGATAAATCCACTCTAAAAATATGGTTTTCTATACATTATAAGTATCCAAATGAAAAGAAACACAATATGGTTTATAGCAATTGGATAGTTTATAAAAGAGTAGACTAAATACTATTTCTCCTAATTAGCTAATTCACAAATTAGCTAATTTGTCAATTATTCGTATCTTTGCCCCCGATTTTTAAACTACAACAAAATGTCAGCAGTTAGAAAAGAATACAAACGAGTAACTACCAAATCGGTAGTAGAGATGAAAGCCAATGGCGAAAAGATTTCGATGCTTACCGCCTACGATTATACATTTGCTAAACTATTAGATAGTGCCGGTATCGATGTGCTATTGGTAGGCGACTCCGCCAGCAATGTAATGGCAGGTCACGAAACTACCCTCCCTATCACCTTAGACCAAATGATTTATCACGCCTCATCAGTAGTACGTGGGGTGAATCGCGCCCTTATAGTGGTAGATTTGCCTTTTGGTACTTACCAATCCGACCCTAAAAAGGCGTTGCGCTCAGCTATTAGAATAATGAAAGAAAGTGGGGCTCACGCAATTAAATTGGAGGGAGGTAAAGAGGAAGCTGAGAGTATCAAGCGCATTGTAAATGCGGGTATTCCAGTAATGGGACACTTGGGGCTCACTCCTCAATCTATTCACCAGTTTGGTTCATTCGCTTTGCGTGCTAAAGAAGAAGCCGAAGCTCAAAAACTCAAAGAAGATGCTAAGTTATTAGAACAATTGGGTTGTTTTGCTATTGTATTAGAGAAAATACCTGCTACATTGGCTGAAGAAGTAGCCAAGAGTTTGCATATTCCCATTATAGGTATTGGGGCAGGTAGTGCAGTAGATGGGCAAGTATTGGTGATGCAGGATATGCTCGGTATGAGCAATGAATTCCAACCTCGTTTCTTGCGCAAATATGCCAATTTGCAAGAAGTGATTACTAATGCCGTATCGCACTACATCGAAGACGTAAAAAGCGTCGATTTTCCTAACGAAAAAGAACAGTATTAATGTTCCGTCATCAAGGTAAAAAACGTACCGCCAAACACAATCTACAAATAGCCGTAGTGCTCTCATTCGTTGCAGGAATGGTGAACGTTACCGGCTTTTTGTTTGTGGGTAAACTTACCACCAATGTTACGGGACATTTTGCATATTTTATCTATGATGTGTCGGTAGCTGAGTTTTGGAAAGGGCTCATTTACTTTCTCTACATCTTCGCTTTCCTCATAGGTTCCTTCACTTCGGGCTTGCTCATCGAGAATGCTAATTATCATCGCACCCAGAACAAGTATCTCAAGCCTACACTCTTGGAGTGTTTGGCTTTGTTATCGGTAGTAGGGTTACACGCTTTTTCTTCTAATGATATTCCCGCCGATGTTACTGCTTGTATCTTGCTCTTTGCAATGGGCTTGCAGAATGCTTTTGTGACTAAAATCTCTAACTCGGTAGTGCGCACTACCCACCTTACAGGTCTCTTCACCGATTTAGGTATCGAACTCGCCCAAAGAATTTACCTTAATCGTAATCACTACGAGCAGCAACACACGCATTTGCGAAACACCATTCGTCTGCGACTTTTTATCATTGCGTTCTTCTTTTTAGGGGGATTTAGTGCGGGGTATTTTTATATTGAACGAGGTTTTTCAATATATACTCTGCTCATTTCGGTAGCCATTCTTCTCTTAGGTCTTTTCTACGACGGAATGCGCTTTTTCTATTTCACTAATAAACGACATTATGAAACTTATCACAAACGCCGAAAACGTAGACGTGCTTTACGAAGACAATCACGTTATCGCCGTAAACAAGCGAGTAGGAGATATCGTGCAGGGAGACAAGACGGGGGACACTCCGCTTAGCGATATTGTTAAACAATACCTTAAACAAAAATATAATAAACCTGGGGAAGTATTCCTTGGGGTAGTACATCGCTTAGATCGCCCTACTACGGGAGTGATGCTCTTTGCCAAAACCTCTAAAGCTCTCGCACGACTCAATACGATGTTTGCTAATAAACAGGAAGTACAGAAAACCTATTGGGCGTTAGTAGATGCAAAACCTCCTGTCGAGGAAGATACACTTACCCATTGGTTGGTACGTAATGAAAAGCAAAACAAGTCAGTAGCATATAATAAAGAAATACAGCAAAGCAAGAAAGCTGTATTGCATTATAAGTTATTGAAATCGTATGAACGTTATTACCTATTAGAAATCGACCTTATTACGGGGCGTCATCACCAGATAAGAGCGCAATTAGCTGCCATAGGATTGCACATCAAAGGAGACCTGAAGTACGGCGCTAAACGTTCCAATCCCGATGGAGGTATCTGTCTTCACGCTTATAGCTTAAGCTTTGTTCACCCTGTAAAGAAAGAGCCTATTAAGATTATTGCAGAAGCCCCTTTCTCTTTCTTGTAGTTAATTGCTAATTCGTATAGCTTAGAGTTGTAGAATTTTTACAATTTCATTTATACTTTCTTCTTCAGTAAGATTATCCATAGAGATAATATAGTTAGCTTGCATATAAAAAGGGTTGCGTTCAAACAGATGTTTGCGAATGAAATCCTCTAAATCAGCATCATTAATTTCAGAGAGTAGAGGGCGATACGGTTTTTCTTTAATAAGGCGTTTGGCTAAGGTTTTAGGTGGGTATTTTAGATAAATAGATAAAGAAGTAGCTTCTTTTATTAAAGCCATATTATTGCCAAAGCACGGTGTTCCCCCTCCTAAGGATAATATAAAGTCTTCTTTTTTTTGTAATAACTCCTTTAAATAAAGAGTTTCTTTTTTTCGGAAATAAATCTCTCCTTTACTACTAAAAATCTCTTGTACTGATAGGTTTTCACCTTCAGCAATATAAGAATCAAGGTCAATAAAAGGAATGTTTTTAAGGTGAGCTATAGCTTCTCCAAGAGTAGTTTTACCGCTTCCCATATAGCCAAGTAAAATTATTTTCATATATAAGGTATTGTATAATAGATGTTTGAAATGTAATGCTAAAAATAAACTGCAAAAATAATACTTTTTTTCTTGTTACATAAGAAATTTGTTATATCTTTGCACCCGCAAAACAATAAAGACACTGAATTGTTATAATGACTCGGTAGCTCAGCTGGTAGAGCACGACACTCTTAATGTTGGGGTCCAGGGTTCGATCCCCTGCCGGGTCACAAGGGTTATACAATTTGTTTTTTTATTTTTAAGGGACTTGGTAGCTCAGTTGGTAGAGCACAACACTTTTAATGTTGGGGTCCTGGGTTCGAGCCCCAGCCAGGTCACAAATGCGTAAGCCTACGTGGAGAAATTGGTAGACTCGCCATCTTGAGGGGGTGGTGCTCGTTAGGGCGTGCTGGTTCGAATCCAGTCGTAGGCACAAAAAGATAAGACTACTTTATTGATAAAGTAGTCTTTTTTATTGTCTATATTTATATTTTCTTAATTATAGTACTTTTAAAGCACTTTCTTTAGTCCACCCTATTTTTCCATTAGCTAAACGAATTTTTATCCAATCATTATTCTTTTCTATAATTTCTACTTTAGTACCTTCGTGAAGCTGCACTACTTCATTGCTATAAGAATTGGCTTCAGAAAATACCCGTACCGTTTTATCAAATAAGATAGCGTACTTTTCACCGTCTACTTGCCTTTTATGAAAATCGGCGATGAAATAAGTGCCTACCGCTACTGCTACTGATACGAACATCAAGGTGAAAAAGAGCCGTTTAAGGGCAGTTTGTTCTAAAAAGTAGTAACAAAAGAAACTCAATACAAATACTATTACTCCTATTATAGAGAGCACTGCCCACGTTTGCAAGCTAAACAAACCTGTAATAGCATCGGAGAGCTGTCGTAACCAGGTTTTAGGTAGGGGTGTAATAGCATCTACCTTCATTTGGTTTGCCAATAGGAGCCCGTTTTTAGCCTGTTGGTTTTTGGGGTTTAGTTGGAGTGCTTTCTCATAATAATAGATACTTTCAGGCACGTGATTCAGTTTGTAATAAGTATTTGCTAAATTATAATACAAAGCTGATGATTCTTTACCAGACTTTAAAATTGATTTGTATTGGTCAATTGCATTTTGGTACTCTCCTTGGTCGTAATATTGGGTTGCTTTCTCGAAAGGATTTTCGTTAGTTTGAGAGAAAACAGAGAAAGAGAGCAACAGCAAGAGTGATATGATGATGTTGTTTTTCATTTTATTACTTGTTTTTCACTTGTTTGTCGAGGGCAGAGATTACTTGTACTGCCTCGCTAAAATCTTTTTCCATAGAAGCATCGGTGTGATGCTGAGAGTAGCGTGCCATTTCGCAATTAGCGAGTAATGCCATAAACTGAGCTACGGTAGCTTCAGTAGCTTTCCGGCTGAGCAATAGTTCAGTGATTTTATCTTTGCTCATTTCAGCTGTTTCAATTTTTAATTTAGCTTTTAAGTAATTGTGCAAGGCGCGTTCTAACGCTTCGTAGAAGGTACCTTTATCACCTAATTTACGTTTAGCTTCTCCCAGATATTTCTTCGCTAATCTATTGGCTACTCTTACTTTATTACCTTCGATATCTCCGGCTCTTTGCATTTTAATATGCCACCAGATAAGTACAATAGGGATAAGAAGCAAAGGCAAGAACAGCCATAAATAGTAAGCAGTAGAACCAAAGAATACGGGTTGGTGCATTGGCTGAAGGTCGGCATTGGTTTGAAGACCTTCTGGTTTTAGAGGAATGTTATTACTATTAGCCGTGTCATTAGGCTGGTTTTCGGCTGTAGGACCTTCGGTTACATCTATCCAAATATCTTCGGTTTTTACAGTTTCATATTTCTGAGAATTAGGGTTGAAATACGAGAAAGAGAGTCCTGAAATAGGATATTTTCCTTTGTATTCAGGAACGATAGTATAGGTTTGTTCTAAGCGTCCTTTCATTCCGTTAAGAGAAGTGTTGATGTCTTCTTTTTGTTCGGGAGCATATACTTCTAACGATGATGGGAAAGTAGGCTTAGGTAAATCAAACAGTTTAAAATTGCCATTACCTGATACTTCTATTTTTAGTTGAGTACTTTCATTAGCTTTGAGTGTTTGTTTAGTAGTATTTACGGAAAAAGAGAAGTTACCGACTGCTCCTGAGAAGTTTTCAGGTTTTCCTTCCTCAGGTAAGGGTTTTATGTTTAAAACACGACTACCAGAGCTTACTTTGCGTGATATTTCTTCATAGAAAGGGCGTCCAAAGAAGTCTCGTTGTCCTGTAGGGGCATTGATAATAGCTTCTACAGACAGAGGCTCGAGAGTGATAGCACCCGTTTTTTGAGGGTAAAGCACTATTCTTTTTACTACAATACAACGGTAGGAACGACCTTGATAAGAGCAATTTTCTACCTCATAATTTTGCAGGCGTATATCTTGACTCCAGAAGTTAGGGTATTTTGGTACATCTAACAAACGCAGGTTACTAAGAGATATTTCTCCTCCTACATAAAGTCGATATACTACACTTACAGCTTCGTTAAGGTATGGGTTGGGCTTTGAAACTTCGGCAAGAAGGAATAGGTTTTCACGTGCGATATCGTTAGTATTTCTGTCTATTGAGGGAGTTTTTACCGCCTCGGTAACAGTGATGGCTATGGGGTTTGTTTTATATGTTCTACCGTCAATTTCTATACTTGCTTGTCCTATGGTAAACTTACCTTTGGCAGTAGGTTGGAGAATGTAAATATAAGTTTTGGAGAAACTACTTACTCCATTAATCCACGATCTTGAAACCGATTGCGAAGGTCCCATTACTATGGTAAAACCGTGAAAGTTAGGCGGAGTAAAGTTATCGCCGTCTTTATTCATAGAGAATTCTATGCGCAAGCGTTCGTTAGCCCCTAATTGATTTTTACTCACTTCGGCTTTGAACTCTACTTGTTGTGCATAGAGACTTTGGATTAAGAAAGTTATAAAGAATATTATCTTGTATTTCATTTTAGCTTTTACTTATTAAAAGAGCGAATAGCCATTCGCCCCTACTACTACCAATCTTTTTCAGTTTTAGCGCGTTGACCTTTTACTTTTTGAGCGTTAATTTTCTCTTGGGTTTTGCGCTCTTCGTTGTTCATTGCCTCCAAGATACGCTCCATTTGTTGTGGCGAAAGAGAAGAGGGACGTTGCTCACCTTGTCCTTGTCCGCTTTGGTTTTTATTCTGCTGGTTGTTTTGGTTAGGGTCTTTTTGGTCGTCGCCCTTGTCTTTGTTTTTATCCTGTTTATCGCCTTGATCTTTTTTATTATCTTTATTGTCTTTGTTGTCCTGATTATTCTTGTTGTCTTGGTTTTTATTCTGGTTATTTTGGTTCTGTTGATTATTCTGATTTTGCTGGTTCTGTTGATTGTTTTGATTTTGTTGGTTGTTTTTATCTTTATTGTTTTTGTTGTTTTGAGGTGGAGGTGGGTTTTGTTTAAGCATTTCTTTCGCTACTGCTAAATTGTAACGGGTTTCTTCATCTTTAGGATTATGACGCAAAGCTTCTTTATAAGAGAGCACCGCCTTTTCGTACTCTTTGTTCTTCATAAAGGCATTGCCTAAATTGTGGAAAGCCTTGTGTTTTTCTTCTTCGGTTATCTTATCGGAGGTTGAGGCGTTTTTAAGTCGGGAGAAAGCCTCGTCGTAACTCTTTTGTTGATAGTACATCGTACCGAGATTATACTGTGCAGTAGCGTTGTTTTTATCTTCGGCTATTGCTTTGCGATATTCTACTTCGGCTTGTACGGGTTTATCGCCTTTGAGAGCGGTGTTGCCCTCGTAGGTATATTTTTTAGAGTTAGCAATTGCTTTTTGTGCCTCTTTTTCGGCTTTGGTTTGTGCAAAAGCAGAGAGGGATAGTAAAGATAATGTTATGTATAGAACGTTTTTCATAGTAGAAAATATCTCTTTGAAAACCTCCCCCTAGCCCCCTCCAAAGGGGGAACTAGCGATGGTCATCATACACGGATTTTTTATTCTTATTTTATTTGTCTTTTTCTTTTTCGTTGAATAGATTCAATTTCTTTACCCATTGGGTTTTGCGTTCAAAGATAGCGAGGTCTAAGATGAGCAAGAGCAAAGCTCCGCCTAAGAACCACTGAAATTGGTCTTTGAAATCTACAAATTTTTGGGTATCGAACTGACTTTTTTCAGTACCGTCTAATATCTTGTTAATTTGGCTTACTACTTTTTGGGTATTATCGCCGTCGAGGTATTCACCTCCTGCATTGATGGCTATCTGTTGCAAGAGTTCGCGGTTGAGTTTGGTAATCACCACCTCGCCATTGCGGTCGCGCTTATACGTTTGTTCGCCTTCGTCTTTGATAGGGATAGGAGCGCCTTTTTCGGTGCCGATACCTATGGTGTAGATATGTACCCCTTTTTCTTGTGCTTCGGTAGCGATTTCGGTAGCACCCATTTCGTGGTCTTCGCCATCGGTGAGGATAAAGAGCAAGCGCGCAGTGGGAGTATTCTCATCGAAATAGTTGCTTGCCATACGTATTGCTTCCTGAATGGCAGTTCCCTGAGAGGAAAGCATATCGGTGTTCATACCTTGTAGAAACATCTTAGCGGCAGAATGGTCGGTAGTGAGAGCGAGCTGAGGATAAGCGCTAGCTGCATAAGCTACGATACCTACACGGTCGCCTTTTAGCTGACTAATGGTTTCGAAAGCGATGCGTTTTGCCTTTTCCAAACGATTGGGGGCTACGTCTTCGGCAAGCATACTTTTAGAGACATCAATAGCAAAGACGATATCTACCCCTTCGCGTTTTACGGTTTCAATTTTTGTACCTATCTTGGGGTTAGCCAGGGCGATGCTCAGTAGCACAAGCACTACTGCCAAGACACTCCATTTCACCCAGAGTTTGAATCGCGAACGGTCAGGAGCTAAACGCCTAAGGGCAGGGGAGGAGGCAAATTGTCTTTGCAACCGACGTTTGCGAAGCATTGAAAGGGCAAAGATGATGAATAGCGGGATGAGTACCGCTATGAGCCAGAGATATATTTTTTCGTCGATATGAATCATAATTAGTTAAAAGATAAGAGTTAAGAGTTAAAAGTCGCAAAGGCTTTTATTATTAACTTTTAATTCATAGCTGTTAATCAAATACTGCGCCAAAACGATGCAAAGATACAAAATAATTTATAAAATTAGAAAATGAGAGAATTAGGAAATTAGAAAATGAGGTGGTGTAAGGCCTTAGGGCATAGGTCATAGGTATTAGGGGAGAGGCGACAGTTATTATTGTTGTATAAACATCCCATAATTATTGTATAAACATCCCCCTAGCCCCCTTCAAAGGGGGAATGTAGTGACGAGAGAGGAAATGTGTACTACAAAAAGTAACACATCGGAGATTTCGGAAGAAAACGGAATAGTTCGGAAGTGGATCGAGAGGGATTTTGATAAAAAAAGGCTATAAGGAGGGTGGGGGTAGCTTATAGAGAGCTT
>NZ_KB291241.1:0-20816 GCF_000318255.2 Capnocytophaga sp. oral taxon 380 str. F0488 | reverse complement strand
GATTGGTATAGAAAGGGTATATAAGTGGTTGATTCATACTATAATACAATAGTACTAAAAATGTTAAAAACGGAGTTTCGAGGCGAAAGAAAGAGGAAGAGGCAGCTAGGCCTTGGCATAGGCACTAGGGGGGAGTATGACGGAAAAGGGAAGAAATGACGGGGGACGAATGACGAATGACGGAGGGAATGTGATGAAAACTTCTCGCTGGCTATCTTTAAAGGGGGAGATGCGATGCAAAAGCGACAATTGAGACTTTGATGAATCTTAGGTGATTGTTATACAAGGGTTATAGGAGTGTTTAATAATCAGTGAATTATATTTTAAGGTTTTAGATTTTAATTATTTAGTTTGTCAATTCGAAAAATAGTTGTACCTTTGCGCCCTGAAAAAATTACGTAATAAAATTAGCATTGCAATGAAAAAAGAAATTCACCCAGAATCTTACCGTTTGGTGGCTTTCAAAGATATGTCGAACGACGATATCTTCATCACAAAGTCTACCGTAGAAACAAAAGAGACTATTGAAGTAGAAGGGGTTGAGTATCCATTAGTAAAATTAGAGATTTCTCGCACTTCGCACCCTTACTACACTGGTAAATCTAAACTTATCGACACAGCCGGACGTATTGATAAGTTTAAAAACAAATACGCTAAGTTCCAAAAATAACATAGCAACTTTTAAAAACCTCCTCACGGAGGTTTTTTTTCTTATGAAAATACTTTCGGTCTCTCTTCATAATATCGCTTCTATAGAAGGTCCCTTTACGCTTAATTTGGAAGCTGAACCCCTTAAATCGGTGGGGTTATTTGCTATTACAGGAGCGACAGGAGCAGGCAAATCTACCATTTTAGATGCTATTTGTCTTGCGCTTTACAACGATACCCCTCGCTTGGCAACTACAAAAAACTCGGTTGCTATTGCTGACGGATCGGCTGAGGTGCAGGTGAATAATGTGAAGAATCTTTTGCGCAAAGGGGCGATTTCGGGCTATGCCAAAGTGGTATTTCAGGCGGTAGATGGCAAGACTTATGAAGCGGAATGGCAGGTACGCAGAGCCTATAACAAACTTTCGGGGGCAATTCAGCCTGAAACTTTGCAACTTACTTGCCTGACGGATAACCAACTGATTGCCGAAAACCGTAAGACATTGGTACTCGAAAAGATAAAGGAATGCGTAGGCTTGACTTTTGACGAGTTTACCAAATCGGTGATTTTGGCACAAGGAGACTTTACGTCGTTCTTAAAAGCGAATGATGATAAGCGGTCGGATATCTTAGAAAAACTCACAGGTACGGAGATTTACACACGCATTTCTAAGCAAGTGTACGAACTCAACAAGCAACATAAAAACGAACTCCAACTCTTAGAAAAACAGCTCGAAAACATCGTTTTTTTAACGGAAGAAGAGCGCAGTGCTTTGACCGAGCAACTTACAGCCGATGAAGAGAGGTTGAAAACCTTACAAGCCTCGCTCGCTACTTTAAAAGAACAACAACAGTGGTTTGACAATCAGAAGTTGTACACTCAGCAATGGCAAGAGGCTATTGCCAATAAAGAAAAAGCCGAACAAGAGAAAACTTCACAAGCGGAACGTTTTGGAGAGCTTGCTATCATAGAGCAATTACAAGCCATAAAAGGGGATATCCTCACCGAGCAAAGGGAAAAAGAACTATTAGCAACCGCTCAGCAACATTTCAAGGAAGCTACTGCCGAAAAAGAACGGCTCACAGCTGATAAGGCTAAGGTATCCGAGCAAAAATTGCTAACCGAAAACGATTTGGCTACTGCCAAAAAGACTTATGAAACTGCCAAACCTGCTATTGCCAGAGCAAAGGAATTGGACGTACGACTTGCAGAACTAACGCAGATTTTTGAGCAAAAACAGCAGCAACAAGAGGCGAAAGAGAGTGCTTTGCAAGCTAAAAAAGAGTCGCTTGAAAAAGTAACTGAACATATACAGAAAGGGGAGAGGTACATTCAGCAAGAAGAGCAGTGGCTCAACACTCACCCTGATGAAGCGCAGTTGTACCGCAATGCGTTGTGGCTCAAACAGCTTGTGGAAGAACAGCAACAACTCAATGAAAAACTAACCGCCCATAGCCAAGCAGAAGCACGCCTTACACAACAACTCAATGAGCTGAAAGCACAATACCCTGTACAGGCACTCCCTTCAACTGATATAGAGACGCTTGCCAAACAGCAGAAGGCTTATCTCACCGCCTTGCAAGTGTATCAGGCGGATAGAGAGATTGCCAAACATATCAAGCAATACACTGACGCAAAGGTTCAGGGAGAAGTGCTCTTACAAGAGATGCAAAACGCCCAAAGCCAAATATTGGAAACATTGCAACGTTTAAAAGCTGAGAAGATAGCCACCCAAATAGCTTGCGACACAGCGGAACGCATTTACCAAAGGGCACAAATAGAAAATACCAAAGATGTAGCGTTTTTGAGAGAACATTTGGTGGAAGGAGAAGCCTGCCCCGTATGTGGTTCGGTACACCACCCCAATGCTCATAAGGCAGTAGCTGAACACCTGATAGATACAGTGCAACAAGAATTTCTAACGGCTAAAAAACAATTAGAAACGCTTACCAAAGAGGTTATCACCAAAGAAACAGAACTCAAAGAACTGCAAAAGCGTATAGAGAGTCAGACAGCAGAAAACGCAGAGCGTACGGATTTATGGCAACAAGAGAGCAAACGCTTGTCGCAATCAGTGTATTATACGACCTATCCTTCTGTGAAAATAGAAGAATATATCACTGATAAGATAGCAAAAACAGAACATCTTTTAGCGGAAAACGAGCGTCTTTTTGAAGTCCTCAACCAACTCAAATCGCTTACTGATGAGCTGAATACCCTTGCGAAAGACGCTGAAAATTACGAGCAACAACGGCAAAAATACAGTCAGCAATTACAGAGCTTGCAACTTTCGGACGCTTGGCTTACCCTTTGGAAAACCGATATTGTGCAATTTCAAAACCAAATTACCACTGCTAAAACCGACTGGGAAGCGCATTCGGCTTGTATCGAAAAATACAAAAAGCGCCTTGCTGAACTCACCCAAGAGCGCACTGAGCTCGCCTCCTCACAACAAGTACTCCGTCAAGAGCTCACCGAATTGACAGTGGCAATCGATAAAGAGCAAGCGCAATTACAAACGCTGAAAGAAGAACGTGCGGGATTGTTAGAAGGAAAATCGGTTCAAGTAATAGAAGAGACTTACCAACAGCAGTTAGAGCAATTAACAACTCTTTTAGAGCAAACGCAACAGCAATATAACGCTATTTTATTGGAGATGACGGCTAATGAAAAAACCTTAGAGACCTTAGCGACGCAACAACAGCAATCGCAAGCTCATATAGCCGAGGCAACTCACAAAATAAAAGAATGGCTTACAGCCTACAAGCCTGCTCAAATAGAGCATATAAGAAGGAAAATGCAAGAGTGGGCGAATCGTTCTCACGAATGGCTACAATCAGAGCGCCAAGCCCTTCAATCCTTAAATGACCGCATTGCACAATACAACACTATTGCGAATGAAAAACAGCAAGCGCTTGAAACACTAAAAGAAAAAAGACCACTCAACTTTACAGAAGAAGATATCGTTCAGCAGTTGGCAGAACAGACAGCAGAAGAAGATACCTTGCGCGATACGGTAGTCACTCAAAAGAGTCGGCTTTTAAATGATGAGCAACAGCGAGCAATAGCAGTTGAGTTGCATACAGCCAAAGAAGAAAAGGAAAAACTCGCTCATCGCTGGAGCTTGCTCAACGACCTGATAGGAAGTAGTACAGGTAATGCGTTTCGCAAATACGCGCAAGAGTACACTTTGGATATGCTCTTGCAATATGCTAATGTGCAGATGCGCTACCTCAATAGGCGCTACACCCTGCAACGCATTCCTAACTCTCTTAGTCTGCAAGTGATAGACAACGATATGGGAGCTGAGGTACGGTCGGTATACTCACTTTCAGGAGGAGAATCGTTTTTGGTATCCTTGGCTTTAGCTTTGGCACTTTCGTCTCTTTCATCTACCAAAATGAACGTAGAGACCCTCTTTATAGACGAAGGTTTTGGTTCTTTAGACTCTGAGACACTTTCAGTAGCCTTAGATGCCTTAGAGAGTTTGCAAAATCAAGGGAAGAAAGTGGGAGTTATCTCTCACGTGCAGGAGATGGTAGAGCGTATTGCTGTGAAAGTAGTGGTACAGAAGGAAGGTAATGGAAAGAGTAAAATAGTGGTTAGTAATTGATTATGAAGAGAATATATACTATAGGACATTCCACACATACATTGGAAGAATTTATAGAGATGTTACAATCGTTTGAGATACAACATTTAGTTGATATCAGAGGGTTACCAGGGTCTAATAAATATCCACAATTTAATAAAGAAAACTTAGAGATAGTATTACCCGAAATTGGGATAGCCTATACCCATCTCACGTTATTAGGTGGCAGACGTAAAGTACATAAAGACTCTAAGAATACTCGTTGGCATAACAAGTCTTTCCGAGCTTATGCTGATTATATGGAGACTTATGATTTTGAAAAAGGTATTGCTCAACTCATTGCTATAGCTGAAAAAGAAACTACTGCTTATATGTGTGCAGAGGCTGTTTGGTGGCGTTGTCATAGGTCGATGGTATCAGATTATTTGAAAGCCAAGGGTTGGCAAGTAAATCATATTATGGCAATAGGTAAGGAAGAACCTCATAGATACACCGCTCCTGCTCGTATTATAGGAGACAGAGTAGTGTATTACGATGATGGAGAGATTTTAAATCTCTAACACAATAAATCAGATATAGAAAAAGATTAGAGAAAATCTTTATTAAAAGAACTGTGAAAAAGTATGTAAACATTAAAATAATACGATGAAAGTAAAAGACATAACTAAAGTTCTTGAAACTCTTGCACCACTTGATTATGCTGAGAGTTTTGACAATGTAGGCTTATTGGTAGGTGACGCCAATGCCGAAGTAACAGGAGTTCTCATCACCTTAGATACATTAGAAGCTGTGGTAGAAGAAGCTATTGAAAAGAATTGTAATCTTATTGTTAGTTTCCACCCGATTATCTTCAGTGGGCTTAAATCGCTTACAGGAAAGACCTATGTGGAACGAGTAGTGATGAAAGCGATTCGACACCAAATAGCTATTTACAGTATGCATACGGCTTTAGACAATCAGCTGTTAGGAGTGAATGCTTCTATTGCTGACCGTTTAGGATTGCATAATCGCTCCATACTTATTCCACAGCCTAATATTATTAGAAAACTTATTACCTATGTTCCAAAAGCTAATGCTGAGAAGCTACGTAAAGCACTCTTCGAAGCAGGAGCGGGGAATATTGGCAACTATGCGGAATGTAGTTTCAATCTTGAAGGGAAAGGCACTTATAAGGGCAATGAATCTTCGCTCCCAACTATTGGTGAACCCAATGTATTTCACACAGAAGATGAAACACAAATAGGAGTTATTTTTCCCAAGCACTTACAATCCCAAATCCTAAAAGCACTTCGCCAAAATCACCCCTATGAAGAGGTGGCTTATGAGATATATATACTCGAAAACGAGCATCAACATATAGGAATGGGTATGATAGGGGAATTTGAAACTCCGATGAGTGAGGCAGATTTCCTTGTTTATTTAAAAGAGAAAATGGAGGTAAGCTGTATTAGGTATTCAGCATTCAGGGGAAAAGAAGTAAAAAAAGTAGCTGTATTGGGAGGAAGTGGTGCTTTTGCAATTGAAGATGCTAAGCGAGCAGGAGCAGATGTTTTTGTGAGTGCAGACTTTAAATACCACGATTTTTTCAGGGCAGAGGGGGAAATATTATTAGCAGATATAGGTCATTTTGAAAGTGAACAATACATAAAATTTATTTTATTTGAGTATCTTTCAAAAAAAATTCCTACTTTTGCCCTCTCAATATCAAATGTAGATACAAATCCTATCAAATATTATTCATAGATATGGCACAAAAAGTGGATATAACCGTAGAAGAAAAATTAAGAGCATTGTATGATTTACAACTTATCGATTCTAAGATTGATGAGTTACAAAACACTCGTGGTGAGCTTCCGTTAGAAGTTTCAGACCTTGAAGATGAGGTAGAGGGTTTAAAAAAACGTCACGTAAAGTTTAAAGAAGAGTTAGACGAATTGCAGGCAGGAATTGCTGAGAAGAAGGCAAAAATTGAAGAGGCAAAAGCCCTTATTAAAAAATATACTACCCAGCAAAAGAATGTACGTAACAATCGTGAATATACCTCTCTTTCTAAAGAGATAGAATTCCAAGAGTTAGAAGTACAGTTGGCAGAAAAACGCATTAAAGAAGGTAAAGCGCAAGTAGACCAAAAGAAAGAGGCTATCAAACAAGTAGATGAGCGCAAAGCCCAACGTGATGCGCACCTCAAGCACAAAAAAGCTGAACTTGATTCTGTTTTGGCAGAAACTGAGAAAGAGGAGGAATTTTTAAGAGAAAAAGCAGAAGAGTATGCGGCTAAAATTGAAGAGCGTTTGCTAAAAGCCTATCAACGCATTCGCAGTAGTGTGATGAACCGTTTAGCAATAGTGCCAATTCAGCGTGGAGCCTCTGGAGGTTCATTCTTTGCTATTCCGCCACAAGTACAAGTAGAAATTGCCTCTCGTAGAAAGATTATTACTGATGAACACAGTGGACGAATCTTGGTAGATGCAGCTTTAGCTGAAGAAGAAAGAGAAAAGATGGAAACTTTGTTTAAAAGTTTTAAAGCATAGAAGATAAGTAATGAGGAAACTAATTATATTAAGAAAAATGAGTCCAGCAATCACTGGACTCATTTTATTTTTAATAAGCTTTAGCAAAAAGCACTCGTTTTTTCGAAGGCTTACCCGAGTAGATGCAATACCCAGACTCTTCCTTGATATCCAAAGGTATACAACGTATAGTTGCTTTGGTTTCTTCTTTGATACGCTCTTCTGTTTCGGGAGTGCCATCCCAGTGAGCTGAAAGAAACCCGCCTTTAGTTTCGAGTAATTCCTTAAACTCATCATAGCTATTTACCTCAGTAATATGAGTGTTGCGGTACTGTAATGCCTTGTTGTAGATATTTGCTTGTATATCCTCTAATAATTGCTGGATATGTGCTACAATTTGGCCACCAGCTACTGTCTCTTTGGTAAGGGTATCGCGACGGGCTACTTCGAAGGTATTGTGCTCTATGTCGCGTTGCCCTACGGCTAAGCGCACGGGAACCCCTTTGAGTTCGTACTCGTGGAACTTAAAGCCAGGAGACTGTGTATCACGATCGTCGAATTTTACGCTGATATTGTGTTTTTTGAGTTCTTCAATTAAAGGCTGAATATGGGAGCGCACTTTTTCTAATTGTTCTGCTCCTTTGTAGATAGGCACAATCACCACTTGTATAGGAGCCAATTTAGGAGGAAGTACTAATCCGTTGTCATCGCTGTGGGTCATAATGAGTGCTCCCATTAAGCGGGTTGAGACCCCCCAAGAGCTCGCCCATACATATTCTTGTTTACCTTCTTTGCTCACATATTTCACGTCAAAGGCTTTGGCGAAGTTCTGTCCCAAGAAGTGTGATGTTCCTGCTTGCAGTGCTTTTCCGTCTTGCATAAGGGCTTCTATACAGTAGGTATCGTCAGCCCCTGCAAAGCGTTCGCTTTCACTTTTTACACCCTTTATTACAGGCACAGCCATAAAATTCTCTACGAAGTTGGCGTATACGTTCATCATCTTTTGAGCTTCTTCTATGGCTTCGGCTTTAGTGGCGTGAGCGGTGTGTCCTTCTTGCCACAAGAATTCGGCAGTGCGAAGAAATAGACGGGTGCGCATCTCCCAGCGCACAACATTCGCCCATTGGTTGATGAGTATAGGCAAATCACGGTAAGACTGTATCCAGTTTTTGTAGGTGTTCCAAATAATCGCCTCTGAGGTAGGACGTACTATCAGCTCTTCTTCGAGTTTTGCTTCGGGGTCTACCATTAGTTTTCCTTTTTCATTAGGGTCGGCTTTAAGACGATAGTGGGTTACTACGGCACATTCTTTAGCAAAACCCTCAGCATTCTTTTCCTCTGCTTCAAAATAACTTTTGGGTACAAATAAAGGAAAATAAGCATTGGTGTGACCAGTTTCTTTAAACATACGGTCGAGCTCTGATTGCATTTTTTCCCAAATAGCATAGCCGTAAGGTTTGATTACCATACAGCCACGCACGCCTGAACTTTCGGCTAAATCGGCTTTTACAACCAATTCGTTATACCATTTAGAATAGTCTTCACTACGTGATGTTAAATTCTTGCTCATATATTTTTTAAACTCTTTTTATAGGTTTTTTGGCTTTTCTCCTTACCACTTTAGTAGGATTTTCAGTGCCATTTTTAGGGTGTTTTTGTTTGTAGTAGTGTAGACAGCTTTCTATGTAAAAATCTCCTTGATTCCTGATAAGCCCTGCTACATTATCGTTAAACCATATCTCAGCCAAGTTAGCTTTTAGATATTTTGATATATCATTGCTGTTTCGTTTGAAATCTATGTTGATTTTACGCTCTTTTAAAAACTTTGAAAAGGCGTTGAGCATTTCTTTGGGCACTTTGTATCCCCCTATAAAATACGACTTTTGTGGCTTATGGTTCTGAGAAGGGTGACTATCTAAATATTCAAACAAAAAGAAGTTCGTAAGTCCTGAGTTTAGCACTTCATTTACCATATAGGTTTCCGGTTTCATATCTACTGGTACATATACATCAGGGTAGATACCACCACCACCATACACTACTTTTCCTTTAGGAGTTGTAAACTTTAAAGAATCGGGGACTGTAGCATTATCTATTTGAAAGCTTCTGCGCTGGTGACGCAAGTTGTAGGGCTTTTGTATAGAGCGTCCTGTTGGAGTGTAGTAGCGAGCGGTAGTAAGGCGTACTGCCGAACCGTCAGGTAGAGGCATTTCGCTTTGTACTAATCCCTTGCCGAAAGTTCTACGTCCTACTATCACACCTCTATCGTTATCCTGTAAAGCCCCTGCTACAATTTCACTAGCTGAGGCGCTATTTTCATTGACAAGTACAAATATAGGTTTATTTTCGAATAACCCACCAGCAGTAGAATAGGTTTCTTCTATTTCTTTGCGATTATTTTTGGTAAATACAATCATCTTATCCTTTGCTAAGAACTCATCGGCTATCTGAATTCCAACATTGAGAAAGCCACCAGAATTATTACGCAAATCTAGAATTAAACTGTTAATACCTTCTTTTTCCAAAGCTTTAAGTGCTGAGTCAAATTCATCATTAGTAGTTTCGGCAAACCTATTCATACGTATATAGCCTAAAGTATCATTTACTTTGTAAAAACAATCAATGCTTTTAATAGGAATAAACTTTCGCTCAATACCTATTTTAAAAAGACTATCTTTACTTTTTCGGTAAATAGTTAAATCTACTTTTGACCCCATTTCTCCTTTGAGAATATTTTTGATTTTATCAGTATTTAAGTGTTTTTTAAACAAGGTATCTTTCCCTGCTATTAAAATACGATCACCAAAGCGAATGCCTTTGTGCATAGCATCACTTCCCTCAATAGGTTTGATTACGGCAATGGTATCTTTGTACATATAAAAGCTAATACCCACACCTACGAACTTACCACTCATCGTTTCGGCTACCTCTTGGATATCACTTTTAGAGATATAAGTGGAGTGAGGATCTAATTTGCGCAAAATACTGTTTATTGTGAGGTCTACAATACTATCGGTATTTACTTTATCTACATAGTCCTCTTCTATATAATCGATAAGTCTGTTTAATTTCACTTTATAAGGATTCTCTTGCACCGTATCTATATCCGTAATAGGCATAGGTACAGGTGGAGGAGGCTTGGGAATGTAGAAATTCGCAAGTTGTCTTCCTAAAACAAGCCCTAATGCTAAACTTAAGCCTATAAATATGGGGAGTATGTAGTGTTTGTTTTTCATCAAATAATTTTATTTACCAAAGGCAGTAATCCCCTGTTTTATCCATTTGTAAAACTCATCGGGGTCATCGGTATCAAGGGTATATCCTATTGGGTCTACTAAGTTCTCTCCTTGGAGATTCATCAGCACGTAAAAGGGCTGTGTATTGGCTTTGTAATGGAGGGTTTGGAACTCACTCCATTTTTGTCCAATGGTTTTTATCATCTTGCCTTCTCTAATCTGTGAAGGTCTCACTTCGCTTTCGGGTAGCGGACGTTTATCGTCTACGTACAACGAAATTAATACCACCTCATTTCTAAGAGCATCGAGCACTTGGGGGTTAGGCCATACGTTTTGTTCCATTTTGCGGCAGTTTACACAAGACCAGCCAGTAAAGTCTAACAATACGGGTTTGTTCACTTGTTTGGCATAAGCTAATCCTTTTTCATAATCATCAAAAGTAACGATATTGTGAGGTTTGAACAAGTGCGCTCCTTCAGGAAGAGCACCTTCATCTACGCTCGCACTACCTCCGTCAGCGGTATAGCCTACACCGTAAGGCGATTCGCTATAATGTTGCGGAGGAGGAAAAGCATTGATAAGGTTGAGTGGTGCCCCCCATAACCCCGGAATCATATAAACCGTAA
Organism: Capnocytophaga sp. oral taxon 380 str. F0488; assembly: GCF_000318255.2. Classification (NCBI taxonomy): domain Bacteria; kingdom Pseudomonadati; phylum Bacteroidota; class Flavobacteriia; order Flavobacteriales; family Flavobacteriaceae; genus Capnocytophaga; species Capnocytophaga sp. oral taxon 380. The sequence continues at coordinate 10,203 of NZ_KB291241.1, read as the reverse complement.
AACTAAGGGTTAATAAGCCTAATAGCAGGCGACCTACTGAAATACGGTCGGTGGCATCGTCGTGAGGCAAACGTATTTTTCCAAAAAGGTAGAGCGATAAGGCACCAAAAACTGCAATCCAAATAGCGATAAATACTTCGCGTTCTATCCAGTGGTATTGTAATACCAAATCAGCATTAGAAAGGAATTTGAATGCTAATGCCAATTCTAAAAATCCCAATACCACTTTCACGGTGTTCATCCAACCACCTGATTTAGGCAAGGAGTGCAACCAACCAGGGAAGGCTGCGAACAAGGCAAAAGGCAAGGCAATTGCCAATGAGAAGCCGAACATACCAATAATAGGAGCGATCCCCCCTTCGGAGGCAGCTTGTACTAACAAAGTACCTACAATAGGACCTGTACAAGAGAAAGATACTATTGCCAAAGCTAATGCCATAAAGAAAATCCCTATAAAACCACTGCGATCGGCTTGAGCATCTACTTTGGTACTCCACGAACTAGGCAAAGTAATTTCGAACGCTCCTAAAAATGAAATGGCAAATACTACCAATATTAAGAAAAAGATGAGGTTGAACCAGAAATTGCTTGCCAAAGCATTCAAAGCATCTGCACCAAAGATAGCAGTAATAGCTGAGCCCAACAACACGTAAATCACAATAATAGAAATACCATAGATTACAGCATTCTTCACTCCTTTAGCTTTAGTTTTGCTCTGTTTGGTAAAATAACTCACCGTCATAGGAATCATTGGGAATACACAAGGAGTGAGCAAGGCAGCAAAGCCAGAAAGAAAAGATATAAAGAATATTGTCCACAGACCTTGACGTGAGATAGGGATAGTAGTAGGAGCTTTTGTTGTTGTAGTTTGACTTACGATAGTTGTAGAAACTGTATTATTACTGTCGGTATTATTACCAAAAGTAAACTGAGGAGTTGCTACTTTGCTTGAAACAGGAATCCCCGAAAGGGAAAACTCTAAATCTACTGTGTCAGGAGGCAAACAGTTGCTATCGTCACAGCTCATAAACTCTACCGTTGCTTTTATAGAAGTTATAGGTTTTACTATTTTGATGCGTTGTTTGAATACAGCTTGATTGTGAAAATAAGCAATTTCCATATCAAAAACCTTGTCGTGCTTTTGTATAGGTTTACTTTCTTCGGTCTTACCCATAAGCTCGAAGTTTGTGCTTTTTTCAAAGGCAAAGGAGGTAGGAATAGGTCCTTTAGGCGGAATGTTTTGTGCATAGAGCTTCCACCCAGCCTCAATGGAAGCTGTTGCTACCAAATAATATTCGTTATCGCTGATTTTTTCAACCGCTGTTTTCCATTTTACAGGGTTGTGTATCTGAGCGTTTGCTATTGCAACAAGTACTACGAATATCAGTGTTATTATTTTCTTCATTCGTTATTGAGTTTATGAGTGATAAATTTTAGAGTGCAAAATTACAACAAAATAATGATATGTACAATTTTTAATGATTAGAGAAATCATTAATCATTAATAAGCCTTGCTATATAGAAACCATCATAACCCGATTGATGGGCAAAAATCACTTCCTCAGCTTCTAAGCGAAACTCTTTTCCTGCTTCTGAGGCTAAGAATTTTTCTATTTGTTGTTGGTTTTCACTAGGCAATATAGAACAAGTAGCATAGACAAGTTTGCCCCCTTTTTTTAGCAATTTACTGTACTGTTGTAAAATTTCCTGTTGAGTAGTGCGTATTTCGTCCAAGAATTTAGGTTGCAATTTCCATTTTGCATCTGGGTTACGGCGCAGTACGCCGAGTCCGCTACAAGGGGCATCAATGAGTACGCGGTCGAATGTGCCGTGCATACGTTTGAGCTGTTTGGGTTCTATGAGTTTAGTTTCTATGTTAAAAACCCCGTTACGTCGTGCCCTGCGTTTGAGCTCTTGCAATTTCTGTTCGTAGATATCCATCGCTATAATCTGACCTTTGTTTTGCATTAGGGTAGCGAGGTGTAAGGTCTTACCTCCTGCTCCAGCACAAGTGTCAATCACACGTTTCACCTTGTCGTCTATCTGCATAAAGGGTACTACTTTTTGAGAGGAAGCATCTTGTACCTCAAACAGCCCATCGGCAAAAGCTTGGGTTTTAAAGATATTGCTGCGTTCTACTAACTGCAAAGCATCTGGGTAGTCGCGCAAAGGGTAAGTTTCTACTCCTTCTTGTCGCAAAAACTGTTGCAAGTGTTCCAAAGAAGTTTTAAGGGTATTCACTCGCAATACTACAGGAGCTAAACTGTTAAGGGCGTGCAATTCATCTGTCCACAACGTTTCTCCTAATTCTTGTGCTCCCAAAGTATCTAACCAGTCGGGTACTGATTCACGTAGTTTTCTTACCTTAGAGAGTTCGTCGAACTTGCCTTTGATACGACGGGCAGGAGTATCTTCAAAGTAATTTCCCCAATCGGGCAAAGCTATACTTTTGAGAGTTGCCCACACGGCAAACATACGGCGTAGGTTGTGCACTGTAAAGGGTTCGTACACTTCGGCAATCTCGGCATAAAGCCGTTTCCAACGCACAATGTCGTAAATAGTTTCGGCAATAAAAGCTCTATCGCGGGCACCCCAACGCTTGTCTTTTTTCAGTTGTTTTTCTACTACCTTATCGGCGTATTGCCCTTCGTTGAAAATAAAGGTAAGTCCCTCTATTACGGCATCTACTAAGTTTCTGTGTAATTTCATTATACTAAAAATAAGACGGTAATACAAAAATTACCGTCTCTTTACTTTATCTTTTTGAAGGGCGAATTACAATTCGCCCCTACAATATGATGCAAAAGTAACTTTAATAATTATTTAATTAAAAGAGCTGTGCAGTAAAGGTAAACAAGAAGTTACCGTAAGTTGATTTTATTTGAGCATTATCGGTAAGTATTGTTTCGTACATTTGGTATAGGTTTGTTTGTTTAGCAATGTCATAAGACGCATCTAAACGAATACCTCCTAAAGTAACTCCTGCTCCAAACGAATAGCCAGTGAGGTCGCCTACTGTAGCCACCTCTTTGCGATATGGGCTTTGCTCGTAACGATAACCTCCACGAAGGCTTATATAGTTAGTACTTGCTGGTTCATTCTTAAACATTTTGAAAGGAATACGGAATTCACCTCCTACGCGTAAGGTAGAAGTATCACCCAAATCATTTTGGATAATATTGTTCTCACCTTCCATATTACTACTTCTAAACTTTAGATTGTTATAAGCTCTATAAGTATAATCTACACTTAGTATGGCTCTTTTCTTGATAATATAAGCTAAACTACCTGTCCACGCGCTCGGAGTACGGAATTTATATTCACGTTCATACCAAATTTCATCTCCATAACGATTGATAAGCTCAACGTCTGAATCAAAAGTTCTAGTAGCAACACCTACAGTACCATATAACACTTGTCTGTACTCTTCTTTCATTCTATACCACGTAGGCGATTGATAGCTCATACCTAAACGCAAGTCATCTGTTATTTTTATAATAGCTCCTAACTGCAAAGAAAAACCATCTCCTGTGGTATTGATATATTGCTTATGGTTAGCATATCGCAAAAAAGGATTAGTGCCTTGAAAATTATCATCTTTTGCACTATAAAGAGCTTTTTCATTGATGTTATGAACATTCAAGTTTAATCCTAAGCCTATAAAGTCTCCCAACTGTGAAGCAAAATTGAAGTTATATTTATTCACATAACCTGAACGATCTATTCTATAAGTTTGTAACCGTTCTCTATTATCTCCACTAGGATTATAAGCAATGTTAGTCGTAGAAGTAGCAGTAGGAGTGATAAGTTGAGCCATCATTCCTAAATAAGCCATTTGTGCAGCATACCCTTCTGTTTTTCCTAATTTAGCATAAAATTCGCCCACATCTCGTTGGTTACCTTCTGTCCCTGTTATACGATCAGGACCTCCTGAAAAAGTGCCATAACTAAACGGATTTCCGTTATTACCTTTTGTAGCATAGTACAAAAAATAATTATCTAATCCTTTGTTATTGTAAGCAGAATATGAAAACTTATCATTATCAAATGTTTTTGCTAATTGATAATTAAATCCAAAACTCACTTTCTTAAAAGTAGCAGAAGCATCTGGTAATAGAAACACAACTCCAAACTGATTCAGATTGAAGTCATTATTAGTCATTTTAGTATTTCTATTTAAAAAAGTAATCTCTCTTTTCTGATTATTGTTATTTAAAGAAAATGAGATTTCAGAACTGCTAAAGATAGAACTCGCCGCAGGATTGACATTGATAGCAGAAGGGTCGCCTCCCAAGGCTCCGAAAGCTCCACTCATCGCTTTAAAACGAGCTGTTCCTGTAAGCTCTTCTGTTGAGTAACGCAAGGCATCAGTATAATTCTGCGCTTGTACATTAGCTACAAAAAGAAAAGCTCCTAAAAGTAATATATGATTGATTTTTTTCATTTGTTAATATTTTTAATCACGATTAGAACTTCTGTATCCTCCTCCACTATTAGAGGAACTACCACTGTTGTAGTTTCCACCTGAATTACTATTGCTATAGTTAGAACTTCTGCCTGAATAGTTAGAATTGTTAGACTCATAAGCTCTTCTTAATTCATAGCCTGAAGGAGCTCTATTATAATCATTGTTACGCCCTTGATTTTGGTAATTAGGACGACTTGCGTCATTGCTATAATTATTACCTTGTGTTTGAGAACGATTGTAAGAGCCTCTATTGTAATCACTATAACGATTAGGGTCGCCTCTGCGTTCATCATCTCTTATGATAGCTCTTCCTCTGCTTCCGCCATAGTAATCTCTACCATATGAACGATTGGGCTCATAATAGTAATCTCTTGGGCGATAATAGTCGTAATAATAGCCATATCCATAGTATGGGTATCCGTAATATCCATAATAAGGATAGCCATAGTAACCGTAGTAAGGATAGTAACCTCCGTAGTAACCACCCCAATAAGGGTCGTAGTAATTACCCCAGCCCCAACCTAAGGAAAAGCTCCAGCCAGAGCGATAAGGGCGATAGTAAGGGTAGTCGTAATAGCTATAATAAGGATACCAAGCTCCGTAGCCCCAATAGTTATTCCAGCCGTAATAAGGATTTATCCAACCGTTATTATATACATTTACGTTCACGCGTGAAGGGTTACTGCCCCAACCTCCGTAAGAGGAGTTGCCTGTATAGGCATTGGAGCGATAGCTATTCACATCGGTGAAATGCGTAAAACTACTGTCAGTTTTTTGTTGATATTGTTGTGCTTTTTCACTGAAAAAATCCTTATATTTATTAGGGGTATAACGGTTTTCAGGAGGATAGTCATAACGTTCAGGATAGCTTTCTCTCTCCACATATCTTACCCTTTCGGGTACAGGGTCGTTATAGATACCATCGGCATAGTAATAACCTACGCACGAGGTAAGTGCTAATGAGGCTACCAGACCTAAGGTGAGGTATCTCATCGTTTTTCTGAGGTTAAAATTCTTTTTCATCGTCAATCGTTTTTAGTTAATAGTGTGTAATTAATGGTTTATGGTCAATGGTTAGTGCTTAATGAATGTAAATCAATTTCTGTGCCAAAATCTATTTACTTCTCACTCTTCACTTTTTACTTCTTTTAGTTGGGTACCCCAAAAGAGAACCTTTTCGCCAAAAGTTTCAGCAGACTGTTGTAGGAGTTTAGGAATAGTGTGCTCAATGAAATGCAATAACTGGGCGGGTGAAGTAGTTTCGTGATGAATGGCATAGTGTTTTTCAGGTACGTTTAATACTTTAAACACTCGTACTCTCTCTATGGTTTTATTAGTGTTTATAGTAGGTAAATAAACGTTTTGTAGCCATTCTTGCCACTGGGGGAATACCTCATTGCTTATCACCACTGTTAAATTATATACATACATTACCCATTTATTTTTTGCAAAGATAATAAATAATTCATAACTTTGCAACCAATTTATAAATAAATTAAAAACGTATGGCAAGTATTCGCAATTTAAAAAAGGACATTAACTACGTGTTGGGTGATATTATCGATGCAGTGTATTTCACAGGAAAGATGCAAACAGAAGGAGGTAAGGCTCTTGTAACCGAAATTCTCAACGATTTTGATACGCTTATCGATAAAGTAGCCGATAAAACAGTGGAAAACAGAGGCGCTCACCTCAAACAAGTGAGAAGAGACTTTGAACAAAAAGCAGGGGCTCTTATCGAGAAACTCAACGCATTACCGTAAGTTAGAAATATAGCTTAAACACTGAAAAAGTTTATTTGTAAGAGTATTGCAAAATACCCTTATGGGGTTGCTTGTGTCTGTTTTTGAGAAAGAGATACAGAAGATAAGTTTGGCAAAAAGTATGCAATAAGCCCCATCAAAGGCAAGAAAGAACATAGTTTATAAACGAAGTCAATATTGGTTATGTCTATCAATTTGCCTAATACTGCCGAAGCCAATCCGCCCATACCAAAAGCAAAACCGTAGAAAAAGCCTGAAATCATTCCTATTTTCTGGGGCAAAAGCTCTTGTGAATAGACTAAAATAGAGGCAAAAGCCGATGAAATGATAAACCCTATCAGCACGATGAGTACTGCCGTAGTGGTAGCATCGGCGTAAGGCAACCAAAGCGCAAAGGGGGCAGCCCCTAAGATTGAAAACCAAATAATAAATTTTCTTCCTACTTTATCACCTAAAAAACCTCCAATAAGTGAGCCCGCAGCTACCGCTCCTAAAAAGTAAAATAGGTATACCTGTGCCTCAGCATTACTAAATCCGAATTTTTTAATAGTATAAAACTGAAAGTAATTGTTGATAGCTGCTGTATAGAAGTTCTTGGAGAATACTAGCAACATCAGTATAATCATAGAGTTGCGTATTTGTGTACGAGTGAGATTGGGCAACACTACAGGTTTTTTAGCTTTCTTTTTGAGCAATTTAAGCAGAATGCTACGCCATTTGCCTATGAGGAGCAGTATGAGCATTGCAAAGATAGAGAACCCTGCAAACCATATTAAATTGCCTTGATGGCTTTCTTCTACAACTCGTCCGTCGATTACTTTTTTGCTGAACAATAGTAATATCACCAATAGAGGAGCTAAGGCTGTCCCAAAGTTACCACCCAACTGGAAGATAGCTTGTGCGAACGAGCGTCTGCCTCCTGAGGCTAAAAATGCTACTCTGGACGATTCGGGGTGGAATACCGATGAACCTACCCCTATGAATACTACCGAGCACAGTATAGCTGTATAGCTACTCGCCAACGATAAACTCACGATTCCCATAGTGGTAAATGCCATTCCCAATACTTGTGAGTAGGGCTTAGGGTGCTTATCGGTATAATTGCCTACTAAGGGTTGCAATATAGAGGCTGATAGTTGGTAACAGAGTGTAATCACCCCTACTTGCGCCATTGTGAGAGCATATTTGCTTTGCAGAGCAGGATAAATAGACGGAATGACCCCTTGAATGAGGTCATTGAGTCCGTGTGCTAAGGCGATAAGCAGTAAAATGCGATATTGTGGTTTGTTTTCTTGATACATTTTAAGCGTAGAACAACTGTGTGAGTACCGAGTTAGAAAGGATAATCACTATACTTGTCCATACAAACGAAACGGTACTTGCTTTCCCAACGTCCAGTGCACCTCCTTTCATATAATAGCCGTGATAGGACGGGATAGTAGCCAAGAAGAAGGCAAATACTACCGTTTTGGTGAAAGCGTATATCATACTGTAAGGTTTGAAGTCGTATTGTACTCCTTGCACAAATTCGGCAGAGGTGGTATAACCACTCATCACCGCTGAAGCCCAGCCTCCTAATACCCCTAAGTACATACCTAAGGCGATGAGAAAAGGCATTAACATTAGGGCTACTATTTTTGGGAATACTAAATAATTCACTGAGTTTACTCCCATAATATCAAGAGCATCAATCTGTTCGGTTACGCGCATAGTACCTATACTGGAAGTGATAAACGACCCTATTTTTCCTGCCAAGATGATAGCTGTAAAGGTGGGGGCAAACTCCAATACAATAGATTGGCGAGTGGCGAAACCTATGAGATATTTAGGAATAAAAGGGTTATCGATATTTAGGGCTGTTTGTACTGCTACTACCCCTCCCACAAAGAAAGAGATAAAAGTCACGATGCCTATTGACCCAAATATCAAATCGTCTATCTCACGCAAGATAAGGTCTTTCATTATCGACCAGCGGGTACGTTTGCGAAAGACATCATAAAGCATTATAAAATAGCCTCCTACGGCTGCAATGTGTTTCATACGTTGTTTAAAAAGCGTTTATTTAGTGTTTAAAATGTCGTATTCCTGTGAATACCATTCCCATTTGGTGTGCATCGCAATAATCGATGCTGGCTTGGTCTTTGATAGAACCCCCAGGTTGTATCACCGAACGGATACCTTCGTCGTGAGCGATTTCCACACAATCGGGGAAGGGGAAGAAGGCATCGCTTGCCATTACTGCATCGCTGAGGTCAAACTGAAATTCTTTAGCCTTTTCAATAGCTTGTTTAAGAGCATCTACGCGACTGGTTTGTCCTGTACCACTGGCGATGAGCTGTTTATTCTTTGCCAATACAATGGTATTCGATTTGGTATTCTTACATATTTTAGAAGCAAAGAAGAGGTCTTCGAGCACTTCAGCTGAGGGTTTTACAGCAGTTACGTATTGTACATCTTCTATGCTATCGGTTTTGAGGTCTTTTTCTTGTACCAAATAGCCGTTGAGACACGAGCGCACACTTGTTGTAGGCATTTTGGCTTTCTTCTGTACTAAAATAATACGATTTTTCTTCTGTTCGAGTATTTTTAGGGCTTCATCGCTGTAAGAAGGCGCAATGATTACCTCAAAGAACAGCGAGTGAATGGTTTCGGCAGTAGCTGAATCTATCTTAGTATTAGAGATGAGAATGCCACCAAAAGCTGATACGGGGTCGCCTGCGAGAGCATCTTTATATGCCTCGTGGATAGTTTTGCGAGTTGCTACCCCACAAGCATTGTTGTGTTTCAGTATAGCAAAAGTAGGGTCGTCACCTACAAATTCAGCCATTAAGTTTACGGCGGCATCTACGTCTAACAAATTGTTGTAAGAGAGCTCTTTGCCGTGTAGTTTATCGAAAAGAGCATCGAAATTACCGTAAAATTCTCCTTTTTGATGAGGATTTTCGCCGTAGCGTAATACTTGTCCGTCGCACTCGCTAATTGCTAAGGTAGGAATTTCTTCTGTTTGATTAAAATAGTTGAAGATAGCGGTATCGTAGTGTGAGGATACTCGGAAAGCCTTAGTAGCAAAGGAGTGGCGCTCTTCCAAAGTAGAGCTACCGTGTTGTTCGTTTAAGATGTACAAAAGGTCAGCATATTGGTTTACCGATGCCACACAAAGTACATCTTTATAGTTTTTGGCAGCTGCACGAATAAGCGAAATACCTCCTATATCTATCTTTTCAATAATCTCTTGCTCGCTAGCTCCGCTGGTTACTGTTTTTTCGAAAGGATATAAGTCTACAATCACTATATCGATTTGAGGGATAGCGTATTGCTTCATTTCTTCAGTATCTTGTGCATTATCCTGACGGTTGAGAATACCTCCGAAGATTTTAGGGTGGAGCGTTTTGACACGTCCGCCGAAAATGGGAGGATAATCGGTGATAGATTCGACGGGAACTACCTCTACGCCTAATTTCTTGATAAAATCTTCGGTACCTCCTGTGGAGTAAATAGTAATTCCTAAGGTTTTCATTCTGTGAATGATAGGCTCTAAACCTGTTTTGTCGAAAACAGATATTAAGGCAGATTTTGCTTGTTTTGCAGTGCTCATTTGGAAAAAAGGTTTCATTTTAGGCTACAAAAATACTACTTTTTATCAATACCAAGCAAACAAAAGATTAAAAAAATGCCAATAATACCGGAAATTTAGGAAATGAGAAAATGAGGAAATGAGATGCGAGGTTGAGTTAGAGGAATGAGGCTGTGCCTCAGAAATTAAACAAAATCAAGGCTATGCCTTGTAAACCAGCAGAGAGATTGTTAGTTTATTCAACTTTGCCCAAGTTTGAAACTTGGGCAAAGTTAGAGATGAAAAAGCGATGTGTTGGGACTGTTAGGAGAATTCGGAAGGAAACGAAGATTTTCAGAAGGAGACTAGGAGGTCTTTTGGTGAGAAAAGGGTGTAAGGAGGGGGGGGTTAGCTTATAG
>NZ_KB291240.1:0-5123 GCF_000318255.2 Capnocytophaga sp. oral taxon 380 str. F0488 | reverse complement strand
TTTTTTCACCAAAAAACCTCCCTCCTCTCTTCCGAACTTCTCCGATATCTTCCGAACCCCTCAACTCTCTACATTTGCTAATTTTCACATTTGCTAATCTGCTAATTTAACAGCCCGTGCGGCTCGCAGTTTTGGCAAAGTTAATTATCAGCATTTCTGGCATTATTTGGCATTATCAGTATTATTTCTTACCTTTGCCCCTACATTTTCTAATTTGCTAATCTGCTAATTTTCTAATTGAATTTATGAGAGTAGTTATCACCGGAATGGGTATTTATTCCTGCATAGGCACTTCACTGGGCGAAGTGCGTGATTCATTATACCAAGGGAAATCGGGTATTGTTTTCTTGCCCGAACGCAAAGAATATGGCTATCGCTCTGCCCTCACAGGCTTTGTGGAAAACCCCGACCTAAAAGGACTCTTAGGTCGTCGCGAGCGTATTTCTATGGGGCAAGAAAGCGAATTTGCCTATATGGCAACGCTCGAAGCGCTTAAAAATGCCGGTATCGATAGCGATTTCTTACAACAAAACGAAGTGGGAATCCTCTACGGCAACGACAGTGTAGCCGAGTCGGTAATTCTCACAAACGATAAGATAAGAGAAAAGAAAGATACTACCCTCGTAGGCTCTGGAGCGGTGTTCCGCACGATGAACTCTACCGTAACGATGAACCTCTCTACTCTCTTCCAATTGCGAGGGGTAAATATGAGTATCAGCGCAGCTTGTGCTAGTGGGTCGCATTCGGTAGGCTTAGGCTACTTGCTTATCCAAAGTGGTATGCAAGACTGCGTAATATGTGGCGGAGCTCAAGAAATCAACAAGTATAGTATGGGCAGTTTCGATGGTCTTGGGGTCTTCTCAATGCGTGAGGACGAACCCACTTTGGCTTCTCGTCCCTTCGATGCCAGTAGAGACGGCTTAGTACCCAGTGGAGGGGCAGCTACTTTGGTGTTGGAGAGTTACGAGTCGGCGATGAGGCGTGGGGCAACCCTAATTGCTGAGGTGGTAGGCTACGGCTTTTCGTCTAATGGCGGACATATCTCTACACCCAATGTAGAAGGTCCTGCCCGTGCTATGGCACGCGCCCTCAAAAATGCAGGAATACAAGCCAGTGAAATCGACTATATCAATGCGCACGCCACTTCTACCCCCATAGGCGATGCCAATGAAGCAAAGGCTATACACGAGATTTTTGGCAGCCATATTCCTGTGAGTTCCACCAAATCAATGACCGGACACGAGTGCTGGATGGCAGGAGCCAGCGAAGTGATATACTCAGTCCTGATGATGCAAAATAGTTTTATAGCTCCTAATATCAATTTTGAAACCCCCGATGAAGCTTCTGCTAAGCTAAATATTATTCCCGAAACTGTAGAACGCCCTATTAAAGCCTTTTTGAGCAACTCTTTTGGCTTCGGAGGTACTAATTCTGCTTTAGTTGTGAAGAGCATTTAGAATAAGCCTCACAAACAATTAAAAAATATTAGAAGCCCCCTTTGTACAAAGGGGGCTTCTAATATTACGAAAATCACTATTATTCTTCTGTAAATTCTATTACATCAGCCGAAACAGTAACAGTGTATTTTGTCCCTATAAAAAATAGGAAAGAATGTGCTTCTACCGTTTCATTAATAACAGCTCTTGAAGTTCCTACCAAATTAGCATTTTTGAGCATTTCGGCACGGGCTTTCTCTATAAGAGCTTTTCTACCTCCTCCAAAAAACAAAAAATAATCATTAGTAGCTTCTCCTTTCACGTGTTCCACTACTTTAAAATTGTTTTTAGATAATACTACTTGTGTAGTGTGACTATTTTGGTTGTATGTCAGTCCATTACTTACACCACAACTCACTAATAATAGTGCTAAAGTACCAAATAAAATTACTTTCTTCATATAATAATTTGATTATTGATTATTAAAACTTGTAACCTATACCTAATTGAATAATGCGTTTGTTTAAGCCCAAAAAACGAGCTCCTCCTTCATAATAAGATTTTGTACTTTCCAAACTTGTTAAACCATATTTAAAGTTTGCATCAACAAAAAGACCCATAAGAAAATGATATTCACAACCTATTCCCAATGAAGCACCAAAAATACTTTCAGCTGACCTATTTAAATAGAAAGGTACATCTCTAATGTGATAATAGCTATAATCTAAACTTATGCCTAATTTAGGACGAAAGTTGTTGATGTCATACTTTAACCATAAAGGTAGGCTTATTTCAGACATTCTAATTTTAAAAGAGTCGTTGTGTTTCCCACTCTCTTTAATCTTACTTGTTTGAGTAGAAAACATTAAACCCGCATCTAAGAAGAAGTTTTCATAAAACTGATATTCCTCAAATCCTCCTAAGTGAAAACCAGTTCCAACTGCTGATTTTATATCTACTGAGTGTCTTTCAGTAGGATAATACGTGGTGTATTCAAAATGTTTATTCTCCAAGGAGTAAGTAGAGACATTTACACCTCCTCTAATACCCCATTTTACTGCTTGGGCTTTCAGTAAAGTAATAGAAGTAAGGGCTACCAATGTGAATAATAGAAGTTTTTTATTCATAAGATAATTTGAAATTAATACGTTAGTTCACCAAGCCCTAAAAGTGAAGATATTATTAGAAAAGAAAAAGCGAGGACTTTTAGCTTTCATTTATACTTTTAAGAAGCCTCTGGTATGGCTGAAATACTATATAAATAAAAGAAAAGCCCACGCCTAAGCGTGAGCGTTCTCGTCATTTATCCTAAGTACTTCGTGAATTTACCAGATTCTCTTAAAAATAGAATAAAAAACTAACGCTTTTTATGTTTTATGTAAAATTGTCTTGTTGGTTGTCTATATCATTAGACGATGCAAAATTAGTTATTACTTTTATATTAGCAAAATGAAATTGTGTTTATTTTTATGTAAGCGACTAAATCAAGGTTCTTTACTTCTTAAACTCTAAACGTCCTCCTGCAATAATTTCTTCATAAGTAATATATCCTCTATTCAGCGGTTTGTCGTTGAGTAGTGTTTTTGCTTTGCTGTCTTTTCTTTTTTCAATCGTAAAAGTCTTGCCGTTCTCTAAATGCAAAGTAGCTTTATCAAATAGCGGTTCACTTAGATAATACCTGCTGTTGGCAGGGTTAAGAGGATACAAACCTAAGGCGGAAAGCACATACCAACTGCTCATCTGTCCGCAGTCCTCATTACCACAATGTCCGTCGGGTGTATTTTTGTATTGAGTGTTCAATATTTCGGTAACGCGCTGGGTAGTTTTTTCGGGGTGAGCTGTAAAGTGATAGAGGTAAGCCACGTGATGACTCGGTTCGTTGCCGTGCACATACTGTCCTATCATACCAGTACTGAAAATAGGCAGTTTCTCATCGGGGGTAACTGCCAAAGTGAACATCGAGTCGAGTTTTTGTTCAAAAGCCTTAATGCCTCCCATTGCATTGCGCAATCCTTCGATATTTTGTGGCACAAACCAACGATAATGCCAAGCGTTGCTTTCGCAGAAGTATTTACTATAATCTTTTGGGTTAAAAGGTTTGATAAATTGCCCTTTGCTATCCTTAGGGCGGAAGAATGTAGTTTTTTCGTCGAAGAGATTACGCCAGTTTTCAGTGCGTTTGGCAAAATAAGCCTCATCTTCTTTTTTATTCAAAGCTTTGGCAAATTGTGCAATACACCAATCGTCGTAAGCGTACTCTAAGGTTTTGGACACCGACCAGTTTTCATCGGATTTATCCAAATTGTAAGGCACATAACCGTATTGCTTATATAAGTCGATTTCGCGTTCGTTTACCATTGCACTTTGCTTGCAAGCCTCGTAAGCCAAAGGAATATCCATAGGGATTTTCTTAAAATACGCATCTACGATAATAGGCACAGCGTGATAGCCTATCATCATATTGGTTTCACCGCCTTGCATACTCCACACCGGTAGCACACCATTTTCGCGGTAGTGTGCCAAAAAACTACTGATAAAATCGGCGGAAGCTTCGCGGTGTAACAAGGTATAAAGCGGATGAGCCGCACGGAAAGTATCCCAAAGAGAAAAAGTATCATAACGCTTTTCGGGAGTATCGACATCGCTGAAAAGATTAGGCGCCAACATCGATTGGTAGAGCATTGTATAGAAAATCGTTTTTTGCTCCTCAGTACCGCCTTCTACCGTAATCTTCTGCAACTGCTTCTCCCATAGATTGCGAGCTGTCTCGCGATAGTCGTCGAAAGCAAAATGAGGCGCTTCAACTTCCATATTTTTATACGCTTCTGCAATGCTATGCATAGAGAGAGCTGTTTTCACTACAATGGCTTCATTATCGGCGGTAGTATAACGGAGTACAATTTTAGAACGGTTGCTCTTGCCGTTTTCTTTTTCTTCTGTAAACTCCTTATCAGCAAAGGGCTTGGAGAGTTTGATGACGAAATACACCTTTTGGTTGCGCGCCCAACCAGTAGAAAAGCGATAGCCTTCCAAAGTTGTATTATCCACCATTTTTAGATAGGTTTCGGTAGGTTTATCCCAGTTGATGCTATAACCTAAATCTATTGTAATTTTAGACTGTTCGTCTTTAGGAAAAGTATAGCGTTGCACGCCTACACGAGGAGTGGCGGTAAGTTCAGCTTTGATACCATAACTCAGCAAATCGACACTGTAATAGCCAGCCGTAGCGGTTTCGTGTTTGTGAGAGAAATAAGAGAAGGGCAAACGGTTGTTTGCCTCTATGCACTTGTTAAACCTGCTATTGGTAGGCATTATGAGCACATCGTAGAGGTCGCCTGCACCCGTGCCTGAGAGGTGGGTGTGTGAAAAGCCAGTAATGATGCTATCGGGATAGAAGTAACCCGAAATTCTGTCCCAGCCAGGAATACCTATATCGGGGCTTAGTTGCACCATTCCGAAGGGAGTCATCGCTCCTGGGTAGGTGTTCCCCGTACCATCGGTACCGATAAACGGATTTACGTAATTGGTGAGTTGCTTTTTAGGCAACTCTTTTTGTTCTGATGCGTTGTGGCAAGCTGTAAGGGCAAAAACCAAAAGGTAAAAGTATGGTTTCATATGGGTTGAGTTATGAGTTGCAAAGATAGGAAGTAATTAGAAAATTAGCAAATGAGAAAATGAGAGAATTAG
>NZ_KB291239.1:32216-36712 GCF_000318255.2 Capnocytophaga sp. oral taxon 380 str. F0488 | reverse complement strand
ACAAAGAACGAACAAAGAACGAACAAAGAACGAAGAACGGAAGGAGAGAAGGCGGATTTAAGAGGAAGCTATTAACGACCTATTAACTAAAAGAATTATGATTTTATCGGATATACTTTCGGTGTTATCACCTGCTTATTGCAGAGGTTGTGGAAAATTATTGGTTACAGGTGAGCAATTTTTGTGTGTAAATTGTAGAGAAAAGTTGGAAGAAACGAACTTTCATTTGCAGGCGGAAAATTTGTTTACCCATCGACTGACAGAAGAGTGTGAAGTGTTTGCGGCTACTGCATTATTTTACTTTAAAAAGGACAATATGGCACAACATTTGATACATCTTTTGAAGTATAAAGGAGAAGAGCAGATAGGGGAGTGGTTAGGACAATGGCTCGGTGAAAAGATAAAGAATGCGCCCCTATTTCAGCAGGCTGAGGTGGTGTTGCCTGTGCCTTTGCACAAAAGCAAAGAACGCAAGCGAGGATACAACCAAGTAGCCTTGTTTGGCAGGACATTGGCTTCAGTATTACACATTGATTATATAGATGATGTATTGGTGAAAATAGAAGCTAATACTACGCAGACCCGAAAGGTGGTGTGGCGACGTTTGAAGGAGAGCGAACATATATTTTCTCTTCAAAACACTCATAGAATAGAAGGCAAGAAGGTGCTTTTGGTAGATGATGTGGTGACCACAGGAGCTACGCTCACAAACTGTTATGAGCTACTGAAAACCGTACCCAATGTGGAAATAGGCGTTGCTACAATGGGGTATGCGATGTTGGGATAAGAGTGGAAATATATTCATAAACAGAAAATTAATAACTAAATATAAAATTGTATGAAGAACACTTTTAAATTAATTGTTGCAGCATTTGTAATGTTTGCATTTAGTACTAATGTAGGGGCTATGACCCTTAATGTAAATCAAATCGCTAAAAGCCTTATCGTAGACCAAGATGGTAACGGAGGAGTGAAAGTGAAGAAATCTTGCGATAAAGACGGCGAGAAAAAAGAGTGCAATAAAGATGGCAAAAAGAAATCTTGTTGCAAAAAAGACGGTAAGAAAGATGGCAAAAAGTCCTGCCACGAAAAAGGTGGTGAGAAAAAAGAAGTGAAAGCAGAAGAAAAACCTGTAGAATAATTTTTCACCCATTATAAAAACTTTTTTACACTGAAAAACCTTAGCATAAGTGGCTGAGGTTTTTTGGTATTAGTGTGATGTATGAAAAAACTTATTTATAGTCTGTTGAGTAGTGTAGTGTTATTGTTAGTAGCTTGTGGTACTGATATATTGCCTAAGCCTAAGGGAGTATTGCGATTGGAATACCCGCAAGCATCGTATCAGAAAGTAACCGAATTGCCTAATTGTCCGTTTACTTTTGAGGTAAATACGCTATCGGAATTGAAATACAAACCCCATTCGTGTGATGTTAATATAGAATATCCTGCGATGAAGGCTACGGTTTATCTCACTTATAAAAATGTGAATGGCAATATCCGTCAGTTGCTGAGTGATGCACAGAAGTTTACTTATGACCATACGATTAAAGCGGATAATATTGCTTCGACAGTATTTATGAACGATACGACCAAAGTGTACGGTATGTTTTACCAAGTGTATGGCAATGCAGCTTCGCAAGCACAGTTTTACGCTACCGATAGTGTGCGTCATTTTATATCAGGTTCGGTGTATTTTAGGGTGGTTCCTAATTACGATTCGGTACAACCTGCGAGTAATTATTTAGAAAAAGATGTGAGAAGGATAATGGAAAGCCTCCGTTGGAAATAAAAAACAGGGGTAAAAGTTGGCAGTTTACAAATATAGCATTACTTTTGCCCCACAAAACACTGGAAAATTATGAGTTTACAAACTAAAGTAATGGAGGCTCTCAAAGAAGCGATGAAAGCCAAGGACACAGTGGCATTAGAATCGTTGAGAGCTATTAAATCGGCTATTTTGTTAGCCAAAACAGAAGCAGGGGCTGCCGAAGAACTTTCGGAAGCTGATGAACTTAAACTGTTACAAAAATTAGTAAAACAGCGCAAGGACAGTGCGGCTTTGTACACACAGCAAGGTAGGAATGACTTAGCTGAGCCTGAATTAGCCCAAATGGCGGTGATAGAGAAGTTCTTACCGGCTCAACTCAGTGAAGCAGAAGTAGAAACTGCTCTGAGAGGAATTATTAACCAAGTGGGCGCTACTACGCCTAAGGATATGGGAAAGGTAATGGGTGTAGCCACCAAACAATTGGCAGGCAAAGCTGATGGCAAGCTCATTTCGGAGATTGTAAAGAGATTATTGTCTTAGTAATATATAGTTTAAAAGAGGCCGCATAGTTCAACTGGATAGAATATCAGATTCCGGTTCTGAAGGTTGGAGGTTCGACTCCTCTTGCGGTCACGGAAAAAAAAGCAGGTTGCTAATTAGCAACCTGCTTTTTTATATACCTTATAAATATACTTTATAAAATGAAATCGGTGTTGATGAAGTTAGAAGCGCCAGTGCGGAGGAGGTTCTCTACTATCCTGTCGTTGTAGTCGTTATTTTGGAACGATACAAAAGTGCGGATAGAGAACGAGCGCAAGGCATCGTGTACGCTTAGGGTACCCACAGCTGAGTCTTTTCTACCAGTGAATGGGAATACATCAGGACCTCGCTGACACAAACTGTTGAGGTTCACCCGGCAGAGCATATTCACCAACATATCGATGAGAGGAGAGAGCTCGTGTGGGTCTTCACCAAACAGACTGATTTGCTGTCCGTATTTAGAATCGGAAATCTCATCTATAATCTCGTTGATATTGGAGAACGGTTTTACTGGAATAAGGGGGCCAAACTGCTCTTCGTTATACACTCGCATTTCCTTGGTAATGGGATAAAGTACCGCAGGGAAAATGAAGTTATCAGTGCGCTGACCACCTTTTTTATTCTGAATAGTAGCGCCTTTGGCAAGAGCATCGTCTATGAGTTCCTGTAAGAAAGCAGGTTTATCGACCTCAGGTAGAGGAGTGAGGGCAACTTTTTCGTCCCACGGATTACCGAACTTGAGCGCATCGACCTTTTCGGCAAAACGCTTGAGAAACTCATCTTTTATCTTGGCGTGTACGTAGAGGATTTTTAGTGCTGTACAACGCTGTCCGTTGAAAGACAAAGCTCCTTTCACGCATTCGTTTACTGCTAAATCAAGATTGGCGTCAGGAAGTATTACTCCAGGGTTTTTAGCTTCCAACCCAAAGACAAGGCGCAAGCGGTTTTTCTTAGGGTGCTGGTCTTGCAGTGCAATAGCTGTCTTGCTGTTGCCTATGAGTGCCAATACATCTACCTTGCCACTCTCCATAATGGGCGGTGCAACGGTGCGACCGCGTCCGTAAAGAATATTAATCACCCCACGAGGGAAGGAGTTTTGGAAGGCTTCCAATAGAGGCGTGAAGAGTAATACCCCGTGTTTAGCGGGCTTAAAAATCACTGTGTTGCCCATAATAAGCGCAGGGATAATCAGTGCAAAGGTTTCATTCAGTGGGTAGTTATAAGGGCCTAAACAGAGTACAACCCCTAAGGGGCCACGACGAATGAGGGCATAGACTCCATCGCGTTGTACGAATTTAGACGACTCGTTATCGAGTTCTTTATAAGCATTGATAGTGTCGTAGATGTACTCTACGGTACGGTCAAATTCCTTACGCGAGTCGTCCAGGTTTTTGCCGATTTCCCACATCATCAGTTTTACGACCTCATCGCGTTGCTTTTCCATTTGTTTTACAAATTTGAGCATTGCGGAGATGCGGTCTTTTACTTTCATTGTAGGCCATAAACCTTTACCTTTGTTATAAGCCTCAGTAGCCGAATGAAGGGCTTCTAAAGCATCAGCTTTGCCTAACGAAGGCACGCTACCCAAGAGGGTGCGTTCATACTTTTCAGTAGAAGAAATAGTGGAATAGATATTGGTGAACTCACCTTTCCACTCACGGAGTTCGCCATCGATAAGGTAAGTGTCTTGGCGAAAGGGTTTTACTTGAAATTGTTCTGGTATATTCATAATTTTTTAATTAGCAAATTAGTAAATTAGCAAATGAGTAGGGTATGTACATTTGCTAATTATCACATTAACAAATTAGCAAACTGTCATACTCTTCCTTTGAGGGCGTTGAATACCCAAGCAATAGCAAAAAAGCCGATGCCTACTGCTCCGAATCCAAAGCCTGCTACTTCGTTGTATTTAAAGGCTCCTAAAGCGATAAGCCCTAAGCCTACTACTATCATTATGAGGGTTGCCCACCCTAATACAGCATTTTTATTCATTATTATGATTACAAGTATCGGTTATCAGTAGGCAAAAGTAGAAAATAATTAGCAAATGAACAAATTTTTGAATTAATGGTCAATGATTAATGGTCAGTGGTTAGTGGTTAATGGTGGAATTGGGGGAGGATTGTACAAAGCTTATAGAATAATTGAATAATGAGTGGGTCTACAGTGGGTTTACAGTGGGTCTACA
>NZ_KB291239.1:18235-32196 GCF_000318255.2 Capnocytophaga sp. oral taxon 380 str. F0488 | reverse complement strand
GGTCTACAGTGGGTCTACAGTGGGTCTATAATGGATAAAAGACAGTGTGAGTTACGCGGACAGATATAGAAAAGACAAAGGTAACCTCCTCCTTACACATACCCAGCTTTCGCTGTACACATACCCAGCTATCGCTGGCTACCTCCAAAGGGGGAATTGTAGCGATGCAAAGACGAAGAATGGACGAAGAATGGACGAAAAATGGACGAAAAATGGACGAAGAAAAAGTGAAGCTAAGTTAAAGGTAAGGTAGAGATAAAAAGAGGGTTATTGGTAGTTTTTGACTTTGTAAAAGGTTGTAGTACGAAAAGCAATTAGAAACTTTGGTAAGGTGTATGGTCGGGAAAAGGGGAGAAGAATAGTGGTTTGCGATTTTGAAGGGGAGTGATGAAATGGCGCTGAGATGAAGGGGAGAAGACTTTAACATTTGTTTTAAGAAAATATTAAGAGTGAGTATTGATTTAGAAAAAAAGACTTTAATTTAATGTGTGAACTATTTTGGTTATAATAATTAAATAGATTTAAAAAATAACCATATAAGATGAGTTTCTCTTTAATAAAATAGATATAAAGAAGATTATTTTTTAATCTTTGGAGATTTTTGAAGGAGAAAAATATAAAATTAGTACTTTTGATTCTGTTTGATTATCAATAATATATATTTTTGAAATAAAGAAAAAGAGAAAAAAAAGGAAAAAAGTAAAGCAAAAAATTTGCACTATGTTAAAATATTCCTAATTTTGCGCCCAAATTAATTTATTCAATAAAGTAATGAAAGTAAAAATATCAATGCTAATGTTCGTTTTTGCATTGTTTGGCGGTGCGCTAATGGCACAAACGAAAGTAACTGGTACAGTTACAGGCAGTGATGGTATGCCACTGCCAGGTGTAAGTGTTGTGATTAAAGGTACAACACGTGGTGTTTCAACTGACTTTGACGGGAAGTATGAACTGCAAGCAGCTGCTAATGAAACTATTGAGTACAGCTTCTTGGGGTATAGTACTCTGCAAAGAAAAGTTACGAAAGCGAGCGGTACTCTTACTTTAGATGTGGTGTTACAAGAAGAAGCACAACAACTTGGTGAAGTAGTGGTAACCGCTTTGGGTATCAAACGCCAAGAAAAGGCGTTGAGTTATAACGTACAACAAGTGAAGTCGGAAGAACTTACAAAGGTGAAAGATGCTAACTTTGTAAATACCCTCAATGGTAAAGTAGCTGGGGTAGATATCCAGCGCAGTTCGGCTGGTGTGGGAGGTGCTACCAAAGTAGTAATGCGCGGGGCTAAATCCATTAGTGGTGATAACAACGTGCTTTATGTAGTGGACGGGGTGCCTATTGGTAACCAATCCGATAGATCTGGTGATGGTACTTCTTTTGGTTCAGGTCGTGCTTCTGGTGAAGGTATTGCCGACTTTAACTCCGAAGATATCGAAAGTATCAACGTCCTCACAGGTCCTTCTGCAGCGGCTTTATATGGTGCTGCTGCTGCCAATGGGGTAATCCTTATCAATACCAAAAAAGGTCAAGAAGGGAAAATGAAACTTAATGTTTCTTCTTCTGTAGAACTTACAAATCCTCTAATAATGCCAGAATTTCAAAACACTTATGGAAATAAAGCTGGTGATTATAACTCTTGGGGTGATAAACTCTCTACACCTACTTCTTATGATCCTAAAGATTTCTTCAAAACAGGGCTTACACTTAATAACGCAGTAAATTTATCTGTAGGAAATAAGAACAATCAAACTTTCGCATCAGCTTCTCATATACAATCTAATGGAATAGTCCCAAATAGTACTTACCATCGTTATAATATGACAATTCGTAATACTTCTTCTTTCTTAGATGATAAATTGGAACTAGATCTATCTGCAAGCTATATCCGTCAATATGAGCGTAATATGGTGAGTTATGGTACCTATTTCAATCCTATCGTAGGTACTTATCTGTATCCTCGTGGTAATGATTTTGAGCAAGAAAAATACTTTGAACGTTATGATGTAGGAGCAGGTTATGCAAAACAATATTGGTCAGTAGGTGGTTTTGGAGCTGATATTCAAAACCCTTATTGGATAGCTTATCGTAACATTCGTCCATTAGCTAAGGATCGTTATATGTTCTCAGGACAACTCAAATATAATATTTTGAAAAACTTGAATATAGCCACTCGTTTCCGTATAGATAATACTTATACTGAAAAAGAAGATAAACGTTATGCAGGTACAGTCCTTACTTATGCTAAAGAAAAAGGTTTTTATAGCTATTCACAAGAAACTTTCCGTCAAAAATATGTAGATATAATGTTGAATTATAATACTACTTTTAAAGAGGATTATAGCCTCTCTGCTAACGTAGGTTCTTCATTTGAAGATTATGATACTAAAGGAAGAGGTTATGGAGGACAATTGCTCCGCCTTGCCAATAAATTTACCTATAATAATATTGATCCTAATAACTCTGTGCCTATAGAAACAGGAGGTGATAGTAGAAAACGTAATATAGCTGTTTTCGCTTCTGCTGAATTAGGTTGGAAATCTTTAGTATACCTTACCCTTACAGGTCGTACCGATTGGCCTTCTCAACTCGTAAATACCAAAGAAGAAGCTATTTTCTATCCTTCTGTAGGTCTTTCAGGAGTACTTACTGAATTACTATCCTCTGAACAACGCCAAAAATTATATCCTATATTGAGTTATGCTAAAATACGTGGTTCATATACTGAAGTAGGTTCTCCTATTGCCTATACAGGTCTTACCAAAGGAACCGAAACCAGAGAACTCGTAGGAGGTATACCTCAAGCTTATAAGTATTATCCTCTTCCTGATTTCAAAGCTGAACGTACTCGTTCTTATGAAATTGGTTTAAATACTAAATGGCTCAAAAATAGCCTCTCTTTTGATGTTACTGTATATCATTCTAATACTTATAACCAATTACTCAAAAGAGAATTGTCAAAAACATCAGGATATGACTATATGTTCTTACAAGCAGGTAATATCCAAAACCGCGGTATTGAAATGACTTTGGGTTATAACAAAGAGTTTGAAAAAGGATTTAACTTTGCTACTCATATTACTGCATCAGCAAACCGTAATAAAATTATAGAATTAGGTTCAAAAGTTCAAAACCCTCTTAATCCAGCAGAAACTCTTGATTTTTCTGAAATACAAGTAGGACGCTTCCGCTTGCGTGAAGGAGGTGATATAGGTGATGTATATGATAACAAACGAATCAAACGTGATGCTAATGGATTAGTAGACTATGGTAGTGGTACACTACTTACTGAAAATACTGAACCTTATAAATTAGGTAGTGTAAACCCTGATTGGACATTAGGTTGGAGTGGTAATGTAGGCTACAAAAATCTCTCTTTGAGTTTCTTGTTCAAAGCACGCCTTGGAGGTATTGTAATTTCCGAAACTCAAAAATGGTTAGATCGCTATGGAGTATCTAAAGCTACTGCCGATGCTCGCGACCTCGGATATGTACAAATGGGTAATTTCAAAGTAAACCCTGAAACTTACTATCGTGCCATTTCTGACCCTGGTATGAACTCTTACTACGTGTATTCAGCTACCAATGTACGTTTGCAAGAAGTCGCTCTTACCTATAGTTTTACTAAAGAACAATTAGGTAAATCTCTTTCTAATTTGAGTATTTCACTCATTGGTAATAACCTTTGGATGATTTATAACAAAGCTCCTTACGATCCAGAACTTACAGCAACTACAGGTATCACTGGTCAAGGTTATGACAATTGGATGTTACCAAGTTTAAGAGGTTATGGTGTAAGCGTGAAGTTCGGCTTTTAATAATTAAAAAAACGATAATGAAAAAAATAATTATAAACTCACTATTGCTTATAGGTCTTTTTAGTACTGCAAGTTGTACAAAAGACTATGAGGATATCAATAAGAATACTTATGGCGTAACCGATGATGAGTTAGCCAAAAGTGGTATAGTAGGCTATGGTAATAGTTTCCTACAAATGCAACAATACGTAATTCCTATTGGAGCCCCTGCTAAAACTACAGGACCTGGTAATGATTTGCAAGTTACCGACCTTATTTCCTCAGGGAACTATATAGGTTATTTCGGGAATAACAACAATTGGAATTTCAATATCGAAGCTACTTGGAATTTCAACGATGGTAGAATGTCTTATGCTTATGAATGCTTTTATACTAAGTTGTTTACCGAATGGAATTCTATTAAAAAATCTATCGGCAACTCTCAAGATGTACAACAAAAAAGAGCTTTAGCCCTTGCTAATATTATTAAAATTACAGCTTGGCTTCGCGCTACTGATGTATTCGGACCTATAGTGTATAGTAATGCTGGTAATGGCGATATAGCTCCATCATTGGATAAACAAGAAGATGTGTACAAAGCAATGTTACAAGAACTTGACCAATGCTTAGCTGTACTTGACAATGGAACTACAGTAATGGCCGATTACGACCTTATTTACGGAGGTAACATCGCTAAATGGAAAAAATTTGCAAATTCTTTGATGTTGCGTATGGCAGTACGTGCACACTTCAAAGATGCAGCTTTAGCTAATACTTATATAGCTAAAGCTTTGGCAGGAGGAGTGATGACTGAAGCTGCCGATGAAGCTAAAATAGGTAACTCACCTAAACAACCGCTTAAAAACTCTATGATAGCTTCTATAGATTACTCCGAAACTCGTATGGGGCTTACAATATGGTCATATCTTAAAGGATATGAAGATCCTCGTATAGCTGTACTTTTCAAAAAAGGAACTTATAGAGATGTAGAGGATTATTACGCCGTAGCCCCTACTGCAAGCCTTCCAAAATACGAAGGAATTCGCAATACAGCTTTCTATGCTTCTATACCTAATGTAGACGATAATTCACCTTTATCTTGGATGCGTACTTCTGAAGTGTTATTTTTGAAAGCTGAAGCTGCTTTGTATGGATTAGGAGGACTTTCCGCTTCACAAGCTCAAGGTTTCTATGAAGAAGGTGTGAAAATGTCGTTCCAAGAAATGGCTACTACTATGCCTACAAACTATTTGTCAAGTACTAATAAACCTAAAGAATTGAATTCTTATTGGTATGCTTCTTATACTTATGATTTAGTAACTAACAACATCTCTCCTAAATGGGATGATGTACAAACAGGTAAAGAAGAAGAACAACATCTTCAAAAAATCATTACCCAAAAATATTTGGCAATGTATCCCAATGCAGTAGAGGCTTGGACTGAGTACAGACGTACAGGCTACCCATTAATTATGAAATATCAAGATACCTCCGCGCCTAGCCGCATAGGTTGTCCTACTTGTTTTGTGCCTGAACGATTTAAATATTCTGCTAAAGATTATTTAACTAATAATAAGTTACAAACAGAAGTGCCTGCTTTGTTAGGAGGACCCGATATAGGAGCTACTCGTTTATGGTGGGTACGCCCTAATAGACCACAACAAAATTAACCTTAAATAATAAGAAAAATGAAAAAATATAGTTTTTTATTCTCCTTAGTTGTTGCGGCTATTGCCGTAGTAGGATGTAGTAAGTGGACAGAAACCGAGCGTCTCACTTACGACAACCAAGATGTACAAAAATTAGTATATCTAATTGAAGCGCAAAAAGAATCAGATTTGAATCCTCACATGCGCGAGTATTATAAAAAATTGCGTGAAGAGTACCGCACTAAACCTCGCGTAAAAGGCTTTGGTTGGTTCGGTAACTGGACAGGTAAAGGTGATAACGCTCAAAACTATTTGCGTTGTTTGCCCGATAGTGTAGATTTTGTATCTCTATGGGGTACAAGAGGTAAACTTTCCGAAGAACAAAAAATAGACTTAAAATTCTTCCAAGAAGTAAAAGGTGGTAAAGCCCTTTTGTGCTGGATAGTACAAGACCTCGGAGGCCCTTTAACTCCAGTAGGTAAAGACCGCATACAATATTGGCAAAATGAAAAAGGTGGGGGTAACTTCAATGAAGGAGTAAGAGCTTACGCCAATGCTATTGCCGATACTATCGAAAAATATAATCTCGATGGTTTTGATATCGACTTTGAACCTGGTTACGGGCATAGTGGAGACTTAGCCAATGTAGCAAGTTTAGGAGATATAAAAGGCAATAACCCTATGCAAGTGTTTATAGAAACCCTTAGTGCAAGACTTCGCCCTAAAGGACGTATGCTCGTAATGGATGGAGAACCTTATTATCTTTCTCCCGAAACTTCTAAATTGATAGATCACTATATCTATCAGGCTTATTGGGAAAGAAGTACCAATTCCGTAATGTGGAAAATAGAATATGGAGATAATTTGGATGATTGGGAACGAAAAACCATTATCACAGTTGAATTTGAACAAACTTGGCGTACCGGAGGCGTTTCAGGATATAGAAGTGTACGTAGTGAGTTGAATAGTATGCAAGGTACTCAAATATTGGATTATGCTACTTTCGATTTGCCAAGTGGTAAACGCATTGGTGGAGTAGGTTCTTATCATATGGAGTATGACTATGCCAATACTCCTGAGTACAAATGGCTCAGAAAAGCTTTGTATTATGGTAATCAAAAATATCCAGGCAATTATCAATAAAACTACTAAAAGTATACAATAATGAAAAAAATAATAGCAGGGCTCGCTATACTAAGCACCTTAGTAGCTTGCCAAGATGAATTATACGACAACGACCTCAAAGAACACAAGGCTAACCAAGCTGTCTATATTGACGGAGGTAACAGCCTTACAGTAAACTTAGCCGAAAATACTGAGTATATAGTGAAAAACTTCTCGGTAAAATTGGTAAGCCCCTCTAGAGGAGGTGAATCGGCTACTCTTGAAGTAGGTAATGAGGCTCAACTAAAAGCCTATAATGAAGCTAATGCTACTTCTTATGTATTATTACCTTCTTCAATGTATGAAGTAAATAAAAATGTTACTTTCAAAGTATCAGATGTTGTAGGGAATGTCTCTTTAAAACTAAAAAATGTACAATTTCCTTTAGGAAAATCATTTGCCCTTCCTATTAAATTACGTGGTAATGGTATCAAAACAATTACAGGACAAGACACTTTTATCATCTTAATAGAACAAGAATTGATAACTAAAGTGTTGAGAATATCAGGATCTGGATCTGAAAAAACTGATGTCTTTCCTAATACTCACACAGTAGATCAATGGACTTTAGAGGTAATGGTGAACCGTAGTGCTTATAATCAAAACAACCGTTCTATTGTAGGTACTAAAGCTGTAGGTGAACCTCTTAATGAAATTTACACTCGTTTTGGTGATGTAACTATCCGTCCTAATCAATTGCAAATCAAAACCGGAGCTTCACAAATAGACATCCCTGCTGATAAACTTTCAGCTAAACCTGGTGAATGGTATATGCTTGCTTTTTGGTATGATGGTAAAACCACCAAAGTATTTGTGAATGGAGTAGAAGTAGCTTCTCGTGAAATACGTACGGGGGCTTATTCTGTTACAGGTTTGTGGATTGGCGGTAGCAACGAACTGATACGTGAAGTACGTTTCTGGAAAAAAGCTGTAAATCCTACTGAAATTAAGAAAAATATGTGGAAAACTATCGATCCTAAATCAGAAGGACTGTTGTTCTACTATCCACTTAATGGTAAAAAATACGATAGAGCTACAGGTACTATAACTGACGACGAAACCAAGCTTTGGGATTGGTCAGCTACTGAAGCTCATATGGCTAAACCAAGCGCTGCTACTTTTGATAATAATAGTGGTAATGGTTACGTATTCCCTCCTAGAGAAAACTAATCTAATCTTATCAAATTAACACCTTATACTTTGCCAAAGTTTTTATATAAGCTTTGGCAAAGTTTTTTTTACCCATAACTCTTTATCATTCTTACAAGAAGTAGAAGTGAGATTGCTTGATAAACCTTATGATAAGGATGTTCAAGTATCATTTGCTTACGATGCATCAGCTTACGACAAAGTAAAAGCTAATTATTCAGGCTTTGAATTAGGTGATGCTAACCTTGTTCAGTTGAGCGAAGCTACCAAAACCCTTAGCAAAGGTGAAACTTCTGTTACTTTCACGCTTACTATTAGCAATAACTCTAATTTTAACAAAAAAGTTATTTTGCCTTATGCTTTAAAAGTAACCGATAGCGGTCTTACACTTCCTAAAGGAAAAGATGTATTTGTACTAAAAGTCTTCCCTGAAGAAATAAAAATCACTGCTGAATCTAAAGTTGTTTCCAAACTTTTAGGCTACTACAATGGTAGTGTTTATATAGGAAATAGTGATAAGGAAGTCGCTTTCACTATAAAGAGTAGCTATGAACTCCCAGCAGGACTTAAAGTAGCCTTAGTGCGCGATGATAGAGCTGTGCTAAGTGGTAGAACCCTCGCACCTGCAGGAGTTGAAGGAACACTCCCCGAAGATGATTTCGATGCGTTAAGTAAAAAACTTACTTTCAATCTAAATGAAGATTCTTTTACTAATAAGGGAGAATACGCATTACCCCTCAAATATGTAGTAAAAGATGCTTCGGGTAATGAACAAGAATTGAGTAATAACAAACTCTTCGTGAATTTCGACATTAAAGAGTTAGTCTCATCAAATGATAATGTAGAAGTGGGCACTCAACCATCAGGTAAAATAATAGATAGAAAAGGTATTATCGCTTCTTATTATGGAGACATATATTACTCTCCAAGATTTCTATTAGATGGAGATGAAAATACCTATTCTTATGTGAGAGATGGCGCTTATTATTACTTTACTTTTCCTAAAGTAAGACTTATAAAATCAGTAGTATTGAAACCTATATCAGGGAACCAAGTGAAAAATATATCAGCGTATGCTGGTATGACACAAGGAAGTGAGCAATATCAAGGAACTATAACTTATAACGGTAGTGGTGATATTGTAATAACCTTTAAAAAAGCTGTTCCTCTTATACGTCTATCAGTAGGAAACTTTGTTAATGATGAAAACGCTTCCTCTTATTGGATGGGCTTCTCTGAAATTAATTTCTACGAAGAGTAGTAAAAATTAAATAAAATACTATTTTATTTTTAATAGAGTAGTATCTTTTATAAAAAGGAATGTTTACACAAACATTCCTTTTTTGTTTATCTATTTTCCTCTAATTCCAATAAAAAAGCGTATTCTTTTGCAGTTTCTTTTAGGGCTTCAAAGCGTCCTGAGGCACCGCCGTGACCAGCTTCCATATTGGTGTCTAAATACAGCGGATGGTCGTCGGTTTTGAGTTCTCGCAGTTTGGCTACCCATTTGGCGGGCTCCCAGTACTGTACTTGTGAGTCGTGCAAACCGGTACTCACGTACATTGCTGGATAGGCTTGGGCTCGCACTTGGTCGTAAGGCGAATAGGAGAGCATATAATTGTAATATTTCTCGTTATTAGGATTACCCCACTCGTCGTATTCGCCCGTAGTGAGCGGAATACTCTCGTCCAGCATTGTGGTTACCACATCTACAAAAGGTACAGAGGCGATAATGCCTTTATACAATTGTGGTGCCATATTCACTACGGCACCCATTAACAAACCTCCAGCCGAGCCACCTTCGGCAAATAGATGTTCGGGAGAGGTGTAGCCTTCGGCGATGAGAAACTGAGAACAAGCGATAAAATCGGTAAATGTGTTTTTCTTTTTGAGGAGTTTGCCATCTTCATACCATTGGCGACCTAAATATTCTCCTCCGCGGATATGAGCAATAGCATAGATAAAACCTCGGTCTAACAAACTTAAACGGGTGGTAGAAAAATAAGGATTGATGGTTACTCCGTACGAGCCATAACCGTAGAGTAACAAAGAATTTTGTCCGTTTTTCACTATGTCTTTGCGGTAGATGAGCGAAATGGGGACTTTCACGCCATCGGGGGCAGTTGCCCAAAGGCGTTCTTCTATATAATTATCTTTGTTGAAGTTTCCGCCTAATACTTCTTGTTCTTTTAGCAGGCGCTCTTCGCCAGTGCACATATTATATTCTATAATAGAGGCAGGGGTAGCTAATGATTGGTAGTTATAGCGGAGCCACTCGGTGTTGAAATCTATATTTTGGATAGTATAGGCAGTATAAGTTTCGCTATCAAAGGGGAGATAATGCGCTTTTGAGCCGTCCCACGAGCGTATTTGTATACGTTCTAATCCGTTGTACACTTCTTCGACTACCAAGTAATCTTTAAAAATCTCGATATCGTTGAGGCGTACTTCGGGACGATGGGCAATTACTTCTTCCCAATGCTCGGAAGTTGTAGCACTTTCGGGGGTACGCATCAGTTTGAAGTTGGTCGCACCATCTTTATTGGTGAGGATATAAAAATACTCCTCATAATGAGCTATATCGTATTCCAAGCCTCGTGTGCGGGGTTGGAATACTTTGAAAGCCTCGAGAGGGGTATTGGCGTTTAAGATTTGATATTCGGATGTAAGGGTACTTTCGCTGCCTATCACAAGGTATTTGCGAGATTTTTCGCGGTAGACGAACACATCGAAAGTATCGTCTTTTTCGTGGAAAATCAGTACATCGCCTTTTGGGTCAGTACCTAAAATATGGCGGTATACTTTGAAAGAACGCAGGGTTTGCCGGTTGTTCTTCACGTAGAAAATGGTACGACTATCGGCTGCCCAAATTGCTTGTCCGTTGTTATTTTTGATTTTATAAGGCAGTATTTCACCTGTGCTAAGGTTCTTGATTTGCAACGTATATTGTCGGCGAGATACCGTATCTACCCCAAAAACCGCCCACTGGTTGTCGTCGCTTATAGCAAAGCTATCGAGGTGAAAGTAGGCTTTGCCTTTAGCCATCGCATTACAATCGAAAAGCACTTCTTCTGGAGCATCGAGCGTTTCCTTGTAGCGCAGATAAATAGGGTAATCTTTACCTTCTTCATAACGAGTTTGATACCAATAACCGTTGTAAAAGTAAGGCACAGAACTGTCGTTTTCTTTGATGCGGCTTTTCATTTCGGTAAAGAGCGTTTCTTGCAAAGGTTTGGTGTGTGCTGTTTGCGCATGATAATAGGCGCTTTCGGCTTCTAAATAAGCAATAACTTCAGGGTTTTCGCGCTCGCGTAGCCAATAGTAATTATCGGTGCGCTTTTTGCCAAATTCGTGGAATATATGGGGGAGTCGTTTAGCTTTAGGAGGAGTTGTCATATTATTTAATGTTGTTTATCTAAGAAGTTTTGAAGGATAATAGTCGCACTTATTTCATCTATCAGCGCTTTGTTCTGGCGTTGTTTCTTTTTTAGTCCGCTATCAATCATTGTTTGGAAAGCAAGTTTGGAGGTAAACCGCTCGTCTTGACGGTGGATAGGTATCTCTGGAAACTCCTGTTGTAACTTACTGATAAACTTTTGTATCTCAGCCTCTACGCTGGAATCCTCACTGTTCATTCGTTTAGGTTGCCCAATCACAAAGGCTTCTACGGCTTCCTCGGCAGTGTATTGTTTTAGGAAAGCCAGTAGGGTAGGGGTTTCTACTGTGCAAAGCCCCGAAGCGATGATTTGCAAAGGGTCGGTTACAGCAATGCCTGTGCGTTTGGTTCCGTAGTCTATAGCTAAGAGTCGCATAATTATTCTTCCTCTATGATTTCCTTAAATGTCTCCCAAGTAGATGAAGAGATAACAGGCTTGTAGTTAGTTCGCTGTTTACCGATATTTTGTAGCAAATACTCTTTCCTATCTTTTGGGAAAGGATGAGTGCTTACCCATTTAAATGCCGAAGGCGGAGTATTTTTATCATCTATCACCCCTATAAACTCAGCAAAAGGTTTAGGGTCTATCTTCGCATTTTGTATATAGGTAAGTCCCACAAGGTCGGCTTCTTTTTCCATATTTCGGTTAAAAGCACTCGAAGATACGATTCTGCCTACTTCTGTAATCATCGAAAGGTCTGACCGCCCCGAAATAATAGCAAACAAAGTGCCTATCCCTAATTCTCTTACAAGCGACTGCATTACGTGATCTTTTTCAATATGCGCCAGCTCGTGCCCAATCACCCCACAAAGGGCTTCTGGGCTTGAAGTCTTTTTTACAAGTCCTGTATAAATCATCAGCTGGTGATTAGGCAAAGCAAAAGCATTTATCTCTTCACTATCTAATAAGTACACTTTCAGCTCCTTCTGGTCGATGTTATTAGCATCACATATTTTGGTCACCATACTGTCGATAGTCGCTACCGCAAGGCTATCGTCTACCACCGAGTTTCTGCTCGTGAAGTCCTCAAACATCATTTCACCCAGCTTCACCTCTATTTTCTTCACGTATTCATTCCTTATCAGCGGGTTAATCTTAAAAATTCCCAACCAGTTTACTTGTTGCAGTAAAAACCAACCGCCAAAGAAAACACACAGTAAAATAGTGCCTCTTGATATTACTTTATTCATTATTTTTTCACTATTAAATCTACAATATCACCGTAAAACCACCACGATAAATGTTCGCCCTTGCGTATCTTTATGGCAGAATAAAACGTGCCTATAATTTCATAAACATTAAAGATAAAGGCAATAATCAGCCAAGCAATATAAGCATTAGTTACTAAATTGCTCCCCAATACTATTGATACAGTCCACCAGAAAGTAGTGGTGTTTACAAAAAATAAGAAAAGTTGTGAAACGAAGGCTTGATAACAATGCCAACGCACAAAAAAAGAGCCTTTGCGATGTGCCACCAGAAAGAATATGGTAGCCAGTAGATTGATGATAGGCAAAGGCATTCCCGCCATAATAGCCACTATCGACATTATATAGCTATTGGCAGCGCGCTCCTTGTCACCATCGCTGATGCGTTCGTTTAATTGTTTAGTTTCTATCATAAACCTTTATAAATATTCCAAATCCAGTTCATTACTATGAGAATAAAAAAGGGAATATACACGTAAGGGTGTTTAAAGAATTGTTCAAACTTTATGTAAGCTCCCTGCAAAGTAGTTTTTTTTCTGCATAAATCATAAAGTAACCATAACGGAGTAATGATAAGTAATACCGATGCCAATACCCCAAGCGGATTGGTCAGTAACGCCTCTCCCCAGTGCCCTTCAAAAAAAGCCTCAACCGACCGCGTGGTACCACACGACGGACAGGGGTAACCCGTAACATTCTTTATTGCACAAACAGTAACCCCTATGTCCTGCCCGTGAAAAACATAGTGGCTAAGTAGCCACCCCCAACAGGCAAGACATAGGAGTGTGATGAATGTATAGAACTTTTTAGTCGTCAATTAGTAACTAAGTGCTGAAGCTAATAATTCCGCATTTTTGTCTCTTGTAGCGTCCATAATTAGGAACCAGTCCACAATCGTCCAAATACCCAAACCACCACAAGTAAGTAATTTACCAACTCCCATTCCTACATCGCCTATATAGAAACGGTCAATGCCCAAATGTCCTGCAAAAATAGAAATGAGGAGAGAAGTAGTAGGGTCTTTAAATTGTATCGTTTGTAGCATTACCCATTTTGATTCGTCCAAAGAAAGAAGCTTTTCACGAATTTGAGGAACGATTTCAGGTCTAAAAAATTTACCGTTAGTTACGATAAACATATCCACTTTTTGTGCATCCATAGTGTGTAAAATTATGAGATTAAAATTATGGCGCAATATTACACCATTTTTTTGATATTGCCTAATATTTTAACAAAAAAAGTTATACTTCTCATTCAAATTCACAAATAGTGTCTTTAACAAGGAATTTTCCCACAAAATTGCAACACTCGGTCTTTACTTTTCCCTTATCTTACCATCGCCTTGCCTTCGTCTCTCACTCCTCGTCATTCGTCATTTGTTCCCCGTTTGTGTAGCTTGTATCTGTTCATCGTGCTATATCCTCACATTATCTTCGTCATTCATCACTTGTCATTTCTTCCCTTTTCCGTCACTACATTCCCCCTCTCCTTGAGAGAGGGACGGGGTGAGGATTCTCTTTCTTTCGCTTCGAAACCCCGTTTTCACCATTTTTAGCCTTGTT
>NZ_KB291239.1:11065-18215 GCF_000318255.2 Capnocytophaga sp. oral taxon 380 str. F0488 | reverse complement strand
TTTTTCGTTTTCCTCCGATAACTCAGACCAGTCCGATTTGTCCGACAAGTCAGACCTCTCAAAAAACTATTTTTATCACTACTCATTTTCTCATTTTCTAATTTCCAAATTTTCTAATTTTCTACCCGCCATACGGCTCCCACTTATTTTATCAACCGAATCGCTAATACAGCCTCTATGGTTGTGAAATAAAGAGAGGGCAATAAGATGAAGAGCATTTCGTATAAAGGAGAAGGACTTACAGTTTTTACCAGCGGAAGTGAGAGAATTACTACGGCTACAAAACGCAATACAAAGCCCGCCATAAAAGCAAAAGCAGTGTGCTGTTTGCGTCTTTTGTTTACAATGAAGATAATACTAAATAAGAAGAAAGATAAACCACAATGGAAGATGAGCAAGGTTTTTAGCGAATAGTACAAACTAATACCCTCTGTGTTTACGCAATAATCATACAACCAAAAGAGTCCTACCCCTCCGGCAATAAGCAATAATAAATATTTTACAAACAGGAGTATGTTACTCTTCATCGCTCATCTGTTGGGCTTTCTTAATTACTGAATACATAGCTCCAAATACCCCAAAAAGCGAACATACCACTGTCCATAGAGAGTACTCATTAGGAAATTTACCATCTAACCAAACACCAAAAAAGCTACAAATGGCTATGGTAATAGCCATTTGTAGCCCTATTTGTGAAAAGGTAATCCACTTATTTAGGTGGTTGTTTTTCGGCTGTAAGTGGTGCTTGTGGTTTTTCATTGATGGTAAAGCTGTTTTTGCCTCCTTTCATCGAGCAAGAAACGTTAAATACCGCTCCTGGTTCTATAGAAAGCTTATCTACGTACACTTCGCCTTCTACAACTGCGGTAGATTTTAAACTTAAAATACTACTCACTTTGAGGGTACCTGTTATTTTACCTTCAATATCGGCGTTTTCGCAAATCACAGTGCCTTTTATTACACCGGTTCTGCCTACTACTAATTTACCTGAAGTTTGGAAAGTTCCTTCCACTTCACCATCAATTCTAAAATCAGATTTTGAATTGATTTCTCCTTTGAATTTTGTTTCAGCAACAATACGGTTGCTACTTCCTGTGGGATTTTCTGCTGCCATAATAATCTTTTTATTATCTCTCTCTTTATTAAATATAGCCATTTGTATTTCTATTTAAAATACAGCCCCAAAAGTACAATAAATATTTTTAAACTGCAATTTTTTTAATGATTCTTTTTTTATTATTTTTCTTAATAAATTGTTTTTTAATAGTTTAAGCTAATTAGTGTATAAGAAAAAACTCTGGTAAAATTCAAGAATTACCAGAGTTTATTTGTTTTATATTTGTTCTTTAATTAAGTGTGTAGGTAGTCCCATTACGTTGTTATAAGAGCCTTCAATAGTGGTGACTCCTATATGTCCTATCCACTCCTGTATACCGTAAGCTCCTGCTTTGTCAAATGGCTGATAGTGACTGATGTAATAGGTTATTTCGTCGTCGGAAAGCTCTTTAAAGGTTACTTTTGTAATACAGTGCTCCGTTATTTGCTTTTCATTGGTAGTAAAACATATAGAGGTAATTACCTCGTGAGTCTTCCCCGAGAGCGAACGCAACATTGCAAAAGCTTCGGTAGCGTCTTTGGGTTTACCAAGGGCTTTACCTTCGTGCCACACAATAGTATCAGAGGTGAGAAGCACACAATCCATAGGTATTTCACCTGCAAAGGGCGTAGCTTTCAGCTGGGCGAGATAGTCGGTGATTTGCTCTCGCTTTAAGTGTTTAGGGTAGGTTTCCTCTATGGGTTTGAGAACTACCTCATAAGGGATATCTAATTCTCTCAGGAACTGCTGACGGCGCGGTGAGCCTGAGGCTAATATAATCTTTTTCAAATGTGAGCCACACGGGCAATTTTAATGTATAGTCTATCAGGATTGGTTTGCAAATTTTGTATCGTTCACTTTGCCAAAGTTTCAGACTTTGGCAAAGTTGATACACTGATAATCAGTCGATTTTTTAGTATATTGTAGGAGCGATTTGCAAATCGCCTTCTAAGAACAAGCCTATTTATTCGCAATCTATTTTTGTTTGACTATAATAATTATCTAAACTTTATTCAAAATTATCTGCAGTTTTGCGAATACGTTCTGCCAAATCATATAAAGCTCCTCTAAAAAGATCTTTTTCTGTTTCGGTGAAGCCGTTATTAGTATCGTCTATTTTGTCGTATATCCAAGAAGCAGATTTACCAAAATACTTACGTGCTATTTTAGCCCAAGAAATATCAAGAGCGATGTCTTGTATTTGTTGTTTAGTAGCCATCTTTTTATTAATTACTATTTCCATATTGTGTTATTTTTTTCTAAGTTCCTTTTTTATGAGCTTACGACGTTCTTCATCATCTTCTCCATCTATAATTTCTTCGAAAAGTCTACGGACATACCATTCCAACTCCTCTGAAGGATTATGTAAAGATTCTCTAAAGTTCCGTATCGCAATAATCAAATTTTCTTCTTTGGTCGTTAATTTCATTTGTTTCTTCATTATCGGTTGATGGTAAAAGGCAATCCGCTATAAGGCTTCATATATTCGTCTTCAAGACTCTTTTCGAGCATTTGCTTTTCGAGGTCGCAGCGGTATACTTCCCCTTTTAGGTATTTTTCAATCATTAGTGAGGCGATGGGAGCAGCTACTCGTGCTCCGTAATACCCGTTTTCCACAAATACGGCAATAGCAATCTTAGGGTCTTCTATGGGGGCAAAAGCTACGAATATAGAGTGGTCAGTAAGTTGCATACGCTTGCCATTCACTTTTATAAAGTTTTCGGCGGTACCTGTTTTAGCAGCAATATTAATACCTTCAATTTGGGTACGGCGTGCGGTACCTTGTTCATATGCCATATTCATACCTCTAATCACAGGTTCAAAGTTCTTAGGGGCTATCGTAGTGTGTTTAGCAACGGTATACTCTTGAAATGGAGTAATTTTATTATCTATTTTTTTTACGATATGAGGGGTATAGTAATAACCTCTATTAGCGATGGCTGCCATCACATTAGCAAGCTGTATAGGAGTGGTAAGCAGTTCTCCTTGCCCAATAGCGTTAGAGATATTGGTTGTGCCGTTCCAGCGACCTTTACCATATTGTTTGTCATACAAAGCAGTATTAGGTACTTTTCCTGCACGTCCCGTCGGTAAGTCAGCACCTAAAAAGCTTCCCAATCCAAAACTTCGTACGTGAGCATTCCACTTGTCCATACCCACTGCCGAAGTGGTTTTCATATCAATAGCACGCTTATAGGTATTCGCAAAATAAGAGTTACAAGAAAAAGCTATCCCGTGTAATAAGTCATTAGAACTGCGCCCGCAGTGGCAACGCATTATACGCCCTCCAAAACGATAACCTCCTCCACAGCTGAACACACTACCTGGTGTTATCACACCTTCCTGTAAGCCTATGAGTGCGTTTATTACTTTAAAAGGCGAACCTGGTGGGTATTCTGCTAATAGTGTGCGGTCGTAAAGAGGTTTAGCAATCGAATCGTTATAAAGGGCTGTGTAGTTCTTAGAGCGTTCACGTCCTACTAACAGAGCAGGGTCAAAAGTAGGTGCTGATATCAATGCGAGAATCTCACCTGTTTTAGGTTCTATAGCTACGATTCCGCCGTGTTTGTGTTGCATCAGCATTTCGCCATAGGCTTGCAAATTGATGTCTATGGTTAGTTGCAATGGTTGCCCCGTGATAGGCAAAGTATCCATTGCGCCATTCTTATAGCGTTCAATGGCAGCATTGTGTTTGTCCTTTTGGAAGAATTGTACACCTTTTTTACCTCGTAAGAATTCCTCGTATTGCTTTTCTACCCCACTGCGCCCTATCAGTTCACCAGCTAAGTAATAAGGGTTCTTTTTCAGTTCCCATTCATTTACCTCGCTGATATATCCCAATACATTCCCCGCATTGTGGGTGAGGTAACTGCGGAGCATTCGCTTCTGTATATAAAATCCTTGAAACTTGCGCAACTTTTCTTGTAGTACAGCATAATCGTCTTTGGAGAGCTGGTGCACGATTACTGAAGGTTTTTTGCGTGAGTAATCACTTGCTTTTATGAGCCGTTCTCTAAACTCTTCTTTACTGATTTCAAGGAGTCCGCAAAGCTCTAAGGTATCGAGAGTTTTCACCTCACTGGGCACAACCATCACGTCATAGGCAGGTTGGTTCGATACCAATAGTTCTCCATTACGGTCGTAAATATATCCGCGTTCGGGGTAATCGTATACCGTTTCAATAGCAATGTTGTCAATTCCTGTATTTTCCTCGTGAAATATTACTTGTAAGAAGAATAACCGTACTAAGAACACCACTGCCACAAAAAGAATAATAATGGGCAACAGATATTTTCTCATTTCTTATTTTTACTAAACAGATAGATGAATAGCAAACAAACGATGATAGTGAAGATAGATGCTCCTACAATCTTTGCTAATGTAAGAAACAAGTGATTGAAGTTAAAGACTTCTAAGAAATAAAACAGTGTGTGATGCACTACCACCATCAAGGTTGTATAGCTAAAAATCTTAGAAAACGGATAAGCGAGCAAATCCAATTCTTGATACTCAAAATTCTTGCCAAATACCGTTAGTAGTATCGGATTACGCAAATAAGCTATGAGTACACTACTGGCAGCGTGCAACCCTCCCGTATTAGAAAAAATGTCTATACACAACCCTATTAAAAATGCCGCTACCAATGAAGGCATTCTGTTTTCACGATAGGGTAATAACAGTATAAACACTATGTAAACCATCGGATTTACATAGCCCCAATACTCCACATTGTTGAAGATGAGTACCTGCAACAACACTAAGAATACAAATAAATATACATTTCTTACTACTGGGTGACTCATTTTGGGTTCTGTTTTTCTAAGTCAGAAACGGCTGCTCTATCTCTATCTTCAATAATATACACATATTCAAGGTTCGACATATCAGCAAATAGCTTTACATCAATGATATACGTATTATCCTTTTTGCTCTTTTCAAAATGAACTATCCTGCCAATAGGAATTCCCTTAGGGAATATGTTCGACATACCCCCTGTTACAATCGTGTCTCCATTTTGTATAGGGGCTATATTAGGTACTTCTAACAGCTGTACTTTATTCACCTCTCTGGTATCCCAACGCAATGAACCAAAGTGTTGTGTGCGCTTCACCATTGCATTTAGTGCCGACCTAGTATTCAGTACACTTTGTACAGTAGCAAACCTCTCCGAAGTATTCTCTATTATCCCCACAACTCCTTGTGGCGAGAGCACTCCCATATCTTGCTTTACACCGTCTTTCGTACCTTTGTCGATAGTGAGGTAGTTGTTTTTTAAACGGAAACTATTTTTTATCACATTTGCTTTAAGTACCTTGTATTTCAGTGAATCGGTAGTGGGGAATGACACCGAATCTACAAGAGATATATTGCGGATTTGCTGTTCCATCCGTAAGAGTTGTGAGCGCAGAGCTCTATTCTCCTCAGTAAGGGTTTCGTTCTGACCGCGTAAGCTAAAATATTGTGCCCAATAGTCTGTGAAACTGTAAAGCCTACCCGACACTGCATTCGCTGAGTTTATGTAAGCACTCTGAGGATAATAATTGCTGTTAAAAACCAAACCAATAGCGCATAAGAACAGTGCGAGGAACACAAAAAAGTCCCTCGACCTCATAAAGAATTGAATGATTTGGTTCATACCTCTTGTTTCTTATCTCTTACCTCTATCTATTTTTACTTTAATAAAATACTTCTGAATTTGTTAATGTTTTTTAGAGTGATACCTGTTCCACGTACTACGGCACGCAAAGGGTCTTCGGCTACGTATACAGGGAGGTCAGTTTTCATAGAAATACGTTTGTCTAACCCTCGCAACATCGACCCACCACCTGCCATATAGATACCTGTATTATAGATATCAGCAGCCAATTCAGGAGGTGTTTGCGAAAGTGTCTCCATTATAGCATCTTCTATACGAAGAATAGACTTATCCAGTGCTTTCACCATTTCGCGATAGGATACTTGCACTTGCTTAGGTTTACCGGTGAGCAGGTCACGCCCTTGTACCATAATATCATCTGGTGGGGCATCGAGGTCTTCAGTAGCAGCTCCTACGGTCATCTTGATGTTTTCTGCAGTACTTTCCCCTACGTAAAGGTTGTGTTGCGTACGCATATAGTGCACAATATCCGAGTTGAAAATATCCCCTGCAATTTTTACTGACTTGTCGCATACAATACCCCCTAAGGCAATCACCGCAATCTCGGTAGTACCCCCACCTATGTCGATAATCATATTACCCTTAGGTTGCATAATGTCAAGCCCTATACCAATAGCCGCTGCCATCGGTTCGTGTACGAGGTAGATATCCTTACCGTTCACACGTTCGCACGACTCGCGTACCGCACGCGTTTCCACCTCGGTAATTCCTGAGGGGATACAAACTACCATACGCAACGAAGGCGAGAAAAAGCGTTTGCGCAACGCAGGTATACTCTTAATGAGCATTCCTATCATCTGTTCCGAAGCGTCAAAGTCGGCAATTACCCCGTCTTTTAGCGGACGAACAGTGGGGATATTAGGGTGTGTTTTCCCTTGCATTAGCCGTGCTTCTCTACCTACGGCTATAATTCTTCTGGTTGTCCTATCTATTGCTACAATCGATGGACTATCAATCACTACCCTGTCATTGTGAATAATGAGGGTGTTCGCAGTACCCAAATCAATGGCTATTTCTTCTGTCAAGAAATCAAAAAAACCCATATTATTTTTCTTTCTATTATATATTTACCTTATAAATCAGTTATTTAAGTGTTTTGTAGACACTACTTTTTGCGGGTGCAATTTTACGATTTTTTTTGACCTACACAAATATTCTTGTACTTTTTCTCAAAACTTTATGGCTAACCTCCTCTTATCTCACTGTTTATCAGTTCATATGAATTTCTATTAAATAATGTCTATTCGATATAATATAACATCTTTTGGGTATACGTAAAACTAATTTCTAATCTCGTATAGCGTTCTACAATAGCTCACCTACTTTTGAGTAAGCCCCGAGTTCCTATCCTTATCCATTACTCATTCCCTTTTCTTTCGCCTCGAAACCCTCTTTTT
>NZ_KB291239.1:10784-11045 GCF_000318255.2 Capnocytophaga sp. oral taxon 380 str. F0488 | reverse complement strand
ATAAGCTCTCTATAAGCTAACCCCACCCAAATTATAGCTCATTTTTCACTTTTTACCTCAACACGCCCTTCCGTTTCTCTCCGATATTCTTCGGATTCTCTTAATAGTCCCAACACATCATCTTTGCAGTACACACTTTGCCAAAGTTAATTGCCCGTCGTGCTACGACCTTTGGCAAAGTTGAATAAACTGACAATCCCTCCGCTAGCACGTTTCTTGTAACTTCACCTCATTTTCTCATTTTCTCATTTTCTCATTTCC
>NZ_KB291239.1:0-10764 GCF_000318255.2 Capnocytophaga sp. oral taxon 380 str. F0488 | reverse complement strand
CTCATTTTCTCATTTCCTCATTTTCTCATTTCCAAATTCTCCTATCTCATTGTTTTTAAGTATTTATCTTTAGGTAGTCGTACTTTTTTAAGATAAAAACGCATCAGGGCATTGCAGTTTGCATTTTGTTTTATATCTTTGTAGCGTTAAAAAGAGACAAAAATGAACGATTTTCTTAACACTCAGGAATCCCAAAAGAACAATCGCACTAAAAACATTATTGGAGTAATAGTGGGTGTGGTGTCTTTTATTGTGGTATTTTTAGCAGCATTCTTTACGACGCGCTATCTCACAAGCTCCTTCTTTTCAAAAGCTAAAAACGATTTAGTTACCGATGAAATGAAGAATCAAGTAGCCGAAATAAACCGGCAATTACCACAAATAATAGAAGAGGGGGTGCGCTTAGATAGTGTTGCCCTAAAAGGAGAAAGAACTATGGGGTATTATGCTACCCTCTTTAATTTCGATTCCGAAGAAGTAGAGTTTGACGCATCAGTAGCTAAGGAAGCCATTGTACAAAACCTAAGAACCAATCGCGGGAAGATGCGTTTTTTCATTGATAACAATATAACACTGTACTATTATTACTACGATAAAAACAAAAAAGTTGTAACCGAAATAGAAATAGCCCCATCACTCTACAAATAACTAACGATTAAAAACTAATAACTAAACACTAATGAATATTATCATTGCCATTGATGGCTATTCCTCAACAGGAAAGAGTACTACTGCCAAAGCCGTAGCCAAAGCGTTGGGCTACGTCTATATCGATACAGGTGCGATGTACCGCGCCGTTACTTATTTAGCCTTAGAAAAAGGCTATGTTTCTACCTCGGGCATCGAAGTAAAACCGCTGATGAAAGCCCTGCGAAAGTCGGAAATAAAGTTCGTATACAACCCTGAGTTAGGATTTTCTGAAATTTATTTAGACGGTAAGAATATCGAAAACGAAATACGCGGTATTGAAATAGCCAATTGGGTGAGCGAAGTTGCCAAACAACCCGAAGTGCGCACTTACTTAGTAGACCTTCAACGCAAAATGGGTAAAGATAAAGGTATTGTAATGGACGGACGCGATATAGGTACAACGGTATTCCCGAATGCTGAACTTAAAATATTTATGACCGCTAGCGAACAAGTGCGCGCCCAGCGCCGTTATAAAGAGTTACAAGCCAAAGGCGATAAAGCATCGTTCGACGAAGTGCTTGCCAATATCCAGCACCGCGACCATATCGATACTACCCGTAAAGAGTCACCTCTCAAAAAAGCCAATGATGCCATAGTTATCGATAATACCAATCTTACGATAGAGGAACAAGTACAAAAAATCTTAGCATTTGTTAATTGTTAATTGTCAATCGCTTTGTATTTTTTCTTACTATAGAGGAACAAGTGCAAAAAATCTTAGTATTTGTCAATTGTTAATTGTCAATTGTCAATTGTTTTGTATCTTTGCCCCCAAAATAAAGAAAAGAACTATGTGCGAAAATCAACATACGTGTGGCTGTAGCAATGCCGAAACCCGTCATAATTGGACGAAAGAAGAAATAATGGCTATTTACAATAAACCCCTAATGGAGTTGCTCTACGAAGCCGCTACCGTGCACCGTAAATATCACGACCCTAACTCGGTACAAGTCTCTACACTTCTCTCTATTAAAACCGGAGGTTGCTCCGAAGACTGTGCTTATTGTCCACAATCGGCGCGTTACGAAACCGAAGTAAAGATAGAAAACGCCGATATGATGAGTGTTACTCACGTAAAAGCCCAAGCCCTCCGCGCTAAATCAGCAGGAGCTTCACGTGTGTGTATGGGGGCAGCGTGGCGTAACGTAAAAGATGGTCCCGAATTTGAGCAGGTGCTCGAAATGGTGCGTACTATCAATAAGCTGGATATGGAAGTGTGCTGTACACTCGGTATGCTTACCGAAAATCAAGCCCAACGTTTGGCGGAAGCGGGCTTGTATGCTTACAATCACAACCTCGATACGTCAGAAGAATACTACAAAGAAATCATTTCTACCCGTAGTTATGACGACCGTCTCAAAACGATTGACAACGTGCGCAAAACCAATATCACTGTGTGCAGTGGAGGGATTATTGGTATGGGTGAATCACTCGAAGACCGCGCCGGAATGCTCGTAGCACTCTCTACGCTCAATCCACAACCCGAGTCAGTGCCTATCAATGCCTTAGTGCCCGTAGAAGGAACACCTTTGGAAGACTGTGAGCCCGTAGATATCTTCGAGATGGTGCGTATGGTAGCTACCGCACGTATCGTGATGCCACAATCGCAAGTGCGCCTTTCTGCAGGTCGTACCCAAATGAGCCAAGAAGGACAAGCTCTCTGTTTCTTTGCGGGAGCCAACTCTATTTTCGCAGGCGATAAGCTCCTCACCACTCCTAACCCCGATATCAATGAGGATATGCAAATGCTCGGTGTACTCG
Organism: Capnocytophaga sp. oral taxon 380 str. F0488; assembly: GCF_000318255.2. NCBI lineage: Bacteria > Pseudomonadati > Bacteroidota > Flavobacteriia > Flavobacteriales > Flavobacteriaceae > Capnocytophaga > Capnocytophaga sp. oral taxon 380. Next base: position 8,313 of record NZ_KB291239.1, on the reverse strand, counting down.
GTATGCGTATTCAGAAACCTTTTGAAACGCATCCACAGCCTCATACGGTAGAAGCAGAAGATTCTCAATATCACTCCTTAGGCGAAAACCCTAAATGGACGCGCCCTAACCATAAAATAGAGCGCAACGAAGGAAAAAGAGTACGAGCTACACACTAATATCACAATTGCTTTGCGAATTTACGTTCTACACTTTGCCAAAGTTTCTTGCCAGTGTGGCTCTTATCTTTGACGAAGTTGAAAAATCGCCTAATTAATTCACAGATTTGTTAATTTACAAAGAAATAGACAACTTTTAATTGTTAAACTATGGATACAACCACATTAAAAATAACTTTTAATCCCACAGAATTATCCATATTTCAACCATTGTTTGATAAGTTTAAACTAAAAACAACAGTTGTAGAAAGAGCAGATGATTTTAGTGAGCTTACTGAAGAAGACCTTAGAAGTTTAGCTCTTTCAGAAGAACAATCAAGATTAGGAATGTTAGTGGATAGTTCTGAAGTACACAGAAGGGCTACAGAACGAAGAAGACAACGTTATGAAAGTAAAGTGGACTCAAGAAGCTGAAAGAAATTATAACGATACACTTGATTATTGGGACGAAAGAAATGGTAGTTTTTCTTACTCCGATAAAATTACTAAGGCTTTGATAGATTTAGAAAAAGAGATTTCAATAGATCCGTATGCCTTATCGTATTATAACAAAGACCTAAATATTTATAGGCGAACTATTCTAAAAGGAAAATTTCTTGTTTATTACAAAGTTGATAAAGAAAAAAATATAATAGAAATACGCCATTTTAGAAGTTCTAAACAGAAACCTTTGTTCTAAATCACCTAATTAATTCACAAATTTTCTAATTATCTAATTCCCTAATTTTCTCTATGAACTCCGAAATTCTCAAAGAAATCATTACAACCCCAATGCCTTATGGCAAGTACAAGGGTACTATGATTGCTGATTTACCTTCCTATTACCTCGAGTGGTTTAGCACTCAAGGATTTCCCAAAGGAAAATTAGGAATGCTATTGGCTACTACTTTCGAGATAAAAACTAATGGTCTACAAGAGATAATAGATAAACTAAAAGAATATGTTAGTCAAGAAAGTTAACGGAAAGCAACCTACCTTTGGAGAAGGTTGCTTTTTTGCTGAAAATGCTACCCTTACCGGTGATGTGCACTTAGGCGACCACTGTACGGTGTGGTATAATGCGGTTATTCGTGGCGATGTAAACACTATTTGCATAGGTGATGACACCAATATCCAAGATGGTGTAGTGATTCACGCTACCTATCAAACACACCCTACAACCATTGGCAATCGCGTTTCCATAGGGCATAACGCTATTGTACACGGCTGTACTATCGAAGATGATGTGCTTATAGGTATGGGAAGTATCGTAATGGACGGATGTGTGGTAGAAAGCCATAGCATTGTAGCTGCTGGAGCCGTAGTACCTCCTAATACCCACGTCGAAAAAGGAAGCCTTTATGCTGGCGTTCCTGCTAAAAAACTCAAAAATATTACCGATGAACAGAAAACTCTCATCGAGCGAACTGCCCTAAACTATCCCAAATATGCAAGTTGGATAGAAAAATAGAGAATATGCTACGTATTGATTATCAGTATTAAGCATATGTTATTTAAAATTATTCTACTATTTATTTGGATGTATTCAAAATAATATATACCTTTGCCCCACTATTAGTAAAGGAATATAATAGTAGTAAAGTCTTTATATTTCGTTTGCGATTCCTTGTGAAGTCTGTATTCTTTTTTAGTGTTTTTAATAGTTGTTACCTTTTCTTCACAAGTGAATTAGTTAGTTTTACATATAAAAGTCCAGTGTGCTACACACTGGACTTTTTTTGATTTTACAGTATTATTTTTGTGTATTAGCATAAAAGTAGTATCTTTGCCATTATTTTTAAACTAAGAAAACCGATGAAAAAAATTATTGTAGCTGTAATGCTTATGTTTTTCTCAGCAAAAACATTTGCCCAAAGTGATTTCCGCCAACATCAAGTAAACTTAAATATCTTGAATGTTATATGGTTAGCTTCTGTAGAGTTAGGTTATGAACATTACATAGCTCCTAATCAGTCTATCGAAGGAACAATTTTCTTTAACGACCGCTTTTCTGTATTCCCTAGAAAAAAAGGAGAGAAGTACAGAGCTACTAGTATTCAAATAGGATATAACTATTATTTTGAAGAAGACGGAGGCACAGGGCTCTATGTAAATCCTTTTATCAAACAACGCTTTGGAACATTCTCTGAAGATGGAGTAAAAACGCGTTTGGATAGTTTTATCTTAGGTGTAGGGGCAGGTTACCAATGGAATCTCGACGATACCTTTATCATCGCTCCTTTTGCAAATATTGCACGAAACTTTGGTAAACAAGTTAATGAAAAAAAGAAGTTCTGGGCTATCGAACCTAACTTTGGTATTAAGATAGGATATAAATTCTAAATCTATTATCTATTAAAAAGGCTACCCCAAAGGTAGCCTTTTCTATTTTATATCCTCATCACTTTTCTTATACAGAAACTCCATATTCTCTTAGAGCATCATTTAGTGAAGTTTTCTTGTCGGTTGAGGCTTTACGCTGCCCGATGATAAGCGCACAAGGCACTTGGTAATCACCTGCTGGGAAGTGCTTGGTGTAACTACCAGGAATTACTACTGAGCGTTCGGGAACATAGCCTTTCAGTTCTTTAGGTTCATTGCCCGTTACATCAATGATTTTAGTAGAGGCTGTAAGCACTACATTAGCACCAAGTACTGCTTCTTTACCTACGCGCACTCCTTCTACCAAGATACAACGCGACCCGATGAAAGCCCCGTCTTCTACTATCACAGGGGCTGCTTGCAAGGGTTCTAATACACCCCCTACACCTACGCCACCACTCAGGTGCACGTGCTTGCCTATTTGAGCGCAACTGCCCACAGTAGCCCACGTATCTACCATTGTACCTTCGTCTACATACGCCCCTATATTCACATAGCTGGGCATCAGTATAGCTCCTTTGGCGATAAAAGCACCACGACGTGCTACAGCAGGTGGTACTACGCGCACTCCTTTCTCGTCGTAGTTGTGTTTGAGCGGAATCTTATCGTGAAACTCAAAGATACCCACCTCTACGGGTTTCATATTTTGGATAGGGAAGTAAAGCACTACAGCCTTTTTCACCCATTCGTTTACTTTCCAGCCATTGGCAGTAGGCTCTGCCACTCGCAACTGACCTAAATCTAAGAGGTGAATTACTTCTCTGATAGTCTGTTGTACGATTTCCTCACGAAGCAGAGAGCGATTCTCCCACGCCTCATCTATCATTTGTTTTAAGTGTTCCATTTATCTAATTATCAATTGTTAATTGCTTTTATCGCTTTTTCAAGTGTTTCAATTTTCGCTAACGCATCAGCTTCTTTTTTGCGCTCATTATCTACTACTTGGGTAGGCGCTGAGTTTACAAACTTCTCATTAGAAAGTTTCTTGCGTACTGATGCTAAAAAGCCTTGTGTATAGGTGAGTTCCTCTTGTAGTTTTTTAAGTTCCTCTTCTACATTTACAGCCCCCCCGATAGGAATAAAGTATTCATTAGCTTTTACGCGGAAAGACATTGCCCCCTCTATAGCAGCGCTCACTTCGGTAATAGCCTCAAGTCCGCCCATTTTGCTAAGTACCACATCAAAACAGTTGCTCATTTGTTCTTTGTTTAATACTGAAAGGCTAAGCGGTGTTTTGAAAGGTATATTCTTCTCTTTGCGCACCGTGCGGATACCTGCTATCACTTCGGCAGCAAAGTCAAATTCTGTCAATAGTTTTTCGTCGTACGGCTGTACAGTAGGGTAGGTAGCCACGATAAGGGCTTGTTTAGGGGTACGAGGCGCTAAACTTTGCCATATTTCCTCGGTGAGGAATGGCATAAAGGGGTGGAGGAGTTTTAGTAAATTCTCAAAAGCGGCTACCACGCCCTCGTAAGTGGCTTTGTCCATCGGTTTGCCGTATTCGGGTTTAACCATTTCCAAAAGCCACGCACAGAAGTCGTCCCAGGCGAGTTTATAAATTGCCATTAGAGCATCGGAGATGCGATATTTCTCAAAATGGTCTTCTACTTCGGTGAGCACTGCGTTGAACTTCGCTTCAAACCATTGCAAAGCGAGCTGAGCGGCTGCAGGTTGTGCTACCGAGCTATCCACTTGCCATCCTTTTACCAATTGGAAAGCATTCCACAATTTGTTGCCAAATCCTTTTCCTTGCTGACAAAGGGCTTCGTCAAACAGCAAGTCATTACCTGCTGCCGATGAGAGCAAGAGTCCCACGCGTACGCCATCAGCACCGTAATCAGCGATGAGTTTGAGTGCATCGGGCGAGTTACCTAAGGATTTAGACATCTTGCGGCGTTGTTTGTCGCGTACCAATCCGGTAAGATACACATTGCTAAACGGACGCTCACCTTTGTACTCATAACCTGCTACGATCATTCGGGTTACCCAGAAGAAAAGGATATCAGGTCCTGTTACCAAATCATTGGTTGGGTAATAATACTCGATTTCAGGGTTGTTAGGCTCTAAAATACCGTTGAAAACGCTCATTGGCCATAACCAAGACGAGAACCAAGTATCGAGGGTATCCTCATCTTGTCGCAAATCGGCTTCAGTAAGATGAGCATTGCCACTCTTTTCTTTAGCCAAAGCGAGGGCTTCTGCCTTAGTTTCGGCTACTACAAATTGGTCTTTACCTTCGCCGTAGTAGTAAGCAGGAATCTGTTGTCCCCACCACAATTGGCGTGAGATATTCCAATCGCGTACGTTTTCTACCCAATGGCGATAGGTGTTCTCAAACTTCTTAGGGTATAACTTGATGCTTTCGTCTTCCAATACCGCCTTGATAGCGGGTTGGATAAGGGTGTCCATTTTTAGGAACCACTGGTCGGAAAGGCGAGGTTCTATCACGGCTTTGGTACGCTCGGATGTCCCCACTTTGTTAGTATAAGTCTCTTTTTTAGCGAGTAAGTCTTTTTCTTCTAATTCGGCTACTATCTCCTTGCGCACTACAAAGCGGTCTTTGCCAGCATAGTGCAAACCGTAATGATTAAGGGTTGCATCATCATTGAAAATGTCAATTACTTCCAACTGATGTTTGTCGCCCAACACCTTGTCGTTAGGGTCGTGGGCAGGGGTTACTTTCAGGCAACCTGTACCAAACTCTACATCTACGTACTCATCTTCGATAATCGGAATCACGCGGTTGCAGATAGGCACAATAGCTTTTTTGCCTTTGAGGTGTTGCCAACGCTCATCGTTAGGGTTGATGCAGATAGCCGTATCACCAAAAATCGTTTCAGGGCGTGTTGTAGCGATTATAAGGTACTCATTCGTCCCTTCAATTTGATATTTCAAATAATACAAAAATCCTTGTCGTTCTTCATAAATCACCTCTTCATCAGAAAGGGTGGTTTTAGCCTCTGGATCCCAGTTCACCATACGGTGACCGCGGTATATTTGTCCTTTGTTGTACAAATCCACAAACACTTTGATAACCGAAGCCGAAAGCTCCTCATCCATAGTGAATTTAGTGCGTTCCCAGTCGCAAGAGCAACCCAATTTTTTGAGCTGTTCGAGAATCACCCCACCGTATTGGTGTGTCCATTCCCACGCGTGTACAAGGAACTCCTCGCGAGTGAGGTCGGATTTCTTAATGCCTTGTTCTTTGAGTTTTGCCACCACTTTGGCTTCTGTTGCAATAGAAGCGTGGTCAGTACCTGGTACCCAGCAAGCGTTGAAGCCTTTAAGGCGTGCACGACGAATAAGTACATCTTGAATGGTGTTGTTGAGCATATGCCCCATATGGAGCACCCCTGTAACGTTAGGGGGCGGAATCACAATGGTATAGGGTGTACGCTTATCGGGGGTTGAGTGAAAATAGTTGTGGGCAAGCCAATAGGCATACCATTTTTCTTCTAAATCAGTAGGGTTGTATTTTTTGGGTTCTGTCATATGTGCTAATTTGCCAATTTCTATTCTGACTGCAAAAGTAGTAAAAAAATACCAATTACCAATTTTTAAACTACTTTTGCTCTGTCTTACTTTCTTTTTACTACTGTCTTACTTTGGGTTATTTAACTCTTTTTAACAATTCACTTTTAGCTTTTAATCATTAATAATCAACTCTCTATAAGCTTTCTATAAGCTAAGTATACTCTCCTGCTCCCTTCGACTATCTCCGATATTCTCCGAATCCGTACGAATTTTTACTGTATGCTCAGAAAACTACAATTTTCGCATTTCTGGTATTATTGGCATTATTGGCATTTTGGGTATTAAAAAATAATCTCTATTTTTGCACCTTAATTAGCAGTTCGAAGAGTCGGCAAAATGAAAAAACTCTTACTTCTTACTTTTTACCTCCTGCTCACCTCTTGCGGTATTTTCTACAAGAAAATCACTCCGCCTGAGGTAACCTATCCGTACCAGAAACCTCAAATTACTGCACTAAATGATACGTTGCGGTATTTTCAGGATAACTATATTGCAAAAAATCAACAAGGCTTGTGGGAGCTCTACCTTTCAGGAAATCCCTATCAGTTAGGGCTCAATTCGGGTGCACTTACTGAGCCTTTGTATCACCGTCAGGACAGTCTGCTCTTTGTCAAACTCAATCAGTTTGTGCCTTCACAGCGCAAACAGCGTTTTTTGCGCAAGTTCGTCAAGTGGTTCAATCGAGATATCAATAATTGTGTGATACCTCCCTTCCGGCAAGAACTCTGGGGACAAGCGCAGTACTCCGATACGATTTTTAACTACATAGCCCCTGCTTATCAGCGCACCCTTTACCTGCATTCGGCTCACGATTTAGGGCACGCTTTGCAAGATTTGATGCTCGTAGGCTGTTCTTCGTTAGCGGTTTGGGGCGATAAAACCGAAGATGGTCAACTCCTCATAGGGCGCAATTTCGATTTTTATCTCTCCGATGACTTTGCTACTGAAAAGGTAGTGCGATTTGTGCGTCCTGAGGAAGGCATTCCTTTTATGAGTTACGCTTGGGGCGGAATGATAGGTGTGCTCTCGGGTATGAATCTCGAAGGTCTTACGGTTACTATCAATGCAGGAAAATCATCTATTCCGCTGAAAGCTCACACCCCTATTTCGCTCCTCTGCCGTGAAATCTTGCAGTATGCCAAAAATATCGATGAGGCGATTGCCATTGCCAAAAAGCGAAAGGTATTTGTGTCCGAAGCTATAATGGTCGGGAGTGCTACCGACGGCAAAGCAGTAATCATCGAGGTATCACCCAAAAAGTTTGGGGTGTACGAAGCTCCTAATGCAGTGCTTTGCGCCAATCATTTCCAAAGTGAAGTGTACAAGAAAGATAAGAAGAATCTCAAACAGATACGCACTTCGCATTCAGCGTATAGATATGCCAAAATGCAGGAGTTCCTAACAGAAGAACCTAAGCTGAACCCCTTTAAAATAGCTACACTCCTCCGCAGTACCGAAGGCTTACACGCCGATTCCATAGGCTATGGCAATGAGAAAGCGCTCAACCAGCTATTGGCACATCACGCAGTAATTTTTAAACCTCAAGAACGCTTGGTATGGGTATCGACAGCTCCTTATCAGTTGGGCACTTTTGTAGCCTATGATTTGAAGCAGATATTTGCTACCAAAGCTTATCCGTCGCACAGCCCTTATCCTCAAACTTCCCTAAATATTCCGCCCGACCCTTTTATGTACACCCAAGCGTTTAAGGATTACGAAGCGTATAGGGTATTAGAGCAACAGATAGAAACACATTTGCGCGAACATACCCCTATTGTAATAGACGAAGTAAAGCCCATAACAAGTCTCAACCCGCATTATTGGAAAGCCTATTATTTATTAGGTCGAGCTTATCAAACACAAGGTAACAAAGAAACCGCACACCAACTCTTCCAAAAAGCCCTCCAATGCGAAATACCGTATAGTGAAGAACGAGAAAAGATTCAAAAGTTAGTCAAAAAAATTAGTAATGTGAATCAAGGTTTGAGAAATGATTGTCTCTGATTTACAATTTCATAGTCGTTTTTGCGTCACATCTCCCTCTTTGGAGGAAGCCAGCGAAAGCTGGGTATGTGTAAGGGGGGAGGTTTATAATCAATAAGTTAATTCACCCTGCTGTTTATTTGTTTGATTTTTTTAAGATTTGTAATATTTCTGTAGCGTAAGCTACACTTTTAATTAGCATCAGTTTGATATATATAACGCTGATTTACGGTTGTGTTTACGTTATAATCAGTGAAATTTAAGCAACTCGTTGCTA
>NZ_KB291238.1:362-23354 GCF_000318255.2 Capnocytophaga sp. oral taxon 380 str. F0488 | reverse complement strand
ACAGTGGGTCTACAGTGGCTCTACAGTGGGTCTATAGTGGGTCTATAGTGGGTCTACAGTGGCTCTACAGTGGCTCTACAGTGGGTCTACAGTGTCTCTACAGTGGCTCTACAGTGGCTCTACAGTGGCTCTACAGTGGCTCTACAGTGGCTCTACAGTGGCTCTACAGTGGATCTACAGTGGCTCTACAGTGGCTCTACAGTGGGTCTACAGTGGCTCTACAGTGGGTCTACAGTGGCTCTACAGTGGCTCTACAGTGGGTCTACAGTGGCTCTACAGTGGCTCTACTCTATACGAAAAGCGAATACAAGAACTAATTTACTAATTACTAAATCGGCGAATAAGCCTTATTAACTCCTCCGAAATTCCCAATTTAAGAAGAAAAAATACACTGACTCCCCCTACGAGTAATGATTTTAAGCTGATATTTACAAGAGGGTGAAACGGAAAGTCCCAAAAGAAGAAACCTCCTATGGCTACGATACCAAAGAGGGTGGTCTGTAACGTTTCTTTATAAAAAGGCTGCAAGTTGTATTTGCGATACACAAAAACAGACTTGAGTAGGTTATACGAACTAAAAGCGATTAGGGTTGCTAATCCCGCCCCATTGATGCCGTAAAGCGGTATGAGCCAAATATTCATTAAAACGGTGCCTATGACCAAAAAAACACCCAAAAACAATACGGTGCGATAGTAAGGTGAATTGAGTAATACCGCATTGCTGAAACCTACTAAGGCGTCCGATAGCTTTACTATCGATATGATGATAAGCACCGTGAGTCCTGTGCTGTAATCCTTATCAGGTAGAAGAGCATAACACTGCTGGGCGTTGACGATGATAAGCACACAAATCACCATACTCACAAAATAAGTATTCACGGTGCTACGCTTATACAGGTCGGATAGCTCTTTTGGCTTGCTTTGATTCATAAATTGTGCCGTCAGTGGACTCACAATCTGGTACATACTCCTATACGGAATAGCAATCACCGTAGCTGTAAAAATGGCTACATTATAAACGGCAATCTCACCGATAGGCAAGTATTGGTTGAGCATAAACTTATCAATATCCATCAATACAGAAGCTACCGACCCCGATAAAATCACAAAAAGGCTGTACAAAAAGACTTCTTTCTTGTTCTTAGGCAACCCCCAAGCAAATTGCGGTCGGCGTACATAGAAAGCGAAAACAAACATCAAGAGCATACGCAAGGCATAGACCCAAAATACGCCCCATATCAGTTGGTGAAAGTCGATGAGCTGCAAATAAATGGCTAATAGCAGGAGCATCACTCCTACCCTATGGAATACCTCTTTTAGGAAATTGCCAAAGACGGTTTTTAGCTGTACGCGCGTCCACGCATAAGCAATTTCAAAGTAAGCCATCGCTACGGAAGTGAGGAAGATGAGAAAAACGTAATCGCGTACTTCTTCGTTTTTAGCCGAAAGCCATTGCGCAATCTGTTCGTACCCAATTATCCCGACAAAGGTGGCAGGCACAATGATGAGCAAAGGCAAAAAGCAAAGCATCAGGTTGAATTGCGCTTGCTCTTTTTTATCTCGATAAGCGGTATAATAACGCACCAAGGTATTGTTCACTCCAAAGGCGATAAGAGGGGACAGAATGGTGGCAGTGGAAGTAACATAACTCACCAATCCGTACTGAGCTTTGGAGAGGAAGTAAGTAAACAAGAAAAGGGTGTTCAGTGCCCCTATGGCAAACCCTAAATAGGTAGCCACCACATTCTTAAACGATTGACGGAGCACTATCCCCATAAACTATTGTATTTTAAAGTTGAATTTGTGTTCAAAAAACGACTGCCATTCGGGTGCGTGTTGTAAGCCTAAGTGGTAATAATGAGTAGCTTCCTCTAAATCGTCTAATCCGTAATAAGCCAAAGCAATACGATAGTAATTCTCCAGCTCGTGCGGGTAGATTTGCACTATATCGGCAATGATAGATAAGGCTTCTCGGTATTTTTGAGAGAGCAATAGTAGGTCAATCCATTCGATGAGGGTAGTATAGGAATAATCGCCGTTTTGTACCGCTTTCCGATAGCCGTATTCTGCTTCTTTTAGGTTCTGAAAGTGATAATAATTCAGTTCGGCATAACGGCGCCAATAATAAGGCTCATTAGATTCAAAAGTAAGTACCTTTTTAATGTATTTTAGAGCCTTAGCGTGATTATGACGCAAGTAATGGAAGTCGGCTAAGGTAATCCAAGCCTTATCGAGCTGAGGGTCTTCGTGAGTAGCCCTGAAATAATACTCTTCTGCCTTGGCATCGTTACGCATTTTCTCATAACAACGCCCAATGTGTAGATAAGCTAAAGCTGAAGGGTCGTCTAAGGTAAGAGTAATCTTATAGTTTTCGATAGCTTTTTCGTAATCTTCCATCATTTCGAGCACACGAGCTTTCTCGAAATAAGCCCCCGTGAAAGTATCGTCGCTGATGATAGCAAAATCAAAACAACGCAAGGCATTTTTATGGTCGGTAATGGATAGATAGAGCTTACCGAGGTAATACCAAGCAACTTCACAATAAGGATTTTGGTCTAAGTAAGTGTTTAGAAAGTCGGTTGCCTCTTGCACTTCTCCCAACACCTCATAGCAGAACACTAACTGTTGGAGCGCGGTATAATCCTGAGGGTCTTCTTTCAAACATTTGGTAAAATACTTTTTGGCATTGGTATAATCCTCCGTATAGAGGTATTCCATTGCCATTAGGGCATAGATATTCGAAACGTCATCGGTAAGTGTAATGGCGTATTGTAGCAACTCAATAGCGCGATGATGTTTGTTCATTTTAGAGTACAGATTAGCCTGTTGCACGTGCACTTCAGCATTCATAGGTTCTATGAGCAACAGTTCATTGAGGAGTTCCGAAGCCTCTTCTAAGCGGTCTTCAAACACCAATTGTTCTGCATTTAGCAATTTAAGTGATGAAGCATCGGGGTGTTGTGACAAACCGATTTCCAAGGCACGTTTCGCTTTGCTAATGCGTCCATATTCTAAGTAATATTCTACGATTTCTTCAAATTCATCAACGTCGAAAAAGAGAATGTTATTCTCTTTGAGCATCAATTCGAATTTGGTAACCGCGTAGTTTTCTTCTTCTGGTAACATCATTTTAGTTAAGAGTTTTTTTGGCAATCCTCTATTTTTAAGTTCGCTATTTGTTCTCTTTTACGCCTATAAAAATATCTACTTCAGAGGTATCCCCTTGCTGAGACTTCTCGGTGTAGCGCTCATAGTCATATATATAAGTGCGATTGAGCGTGGCGTCGTTGTCCCAGATATGTTGCCACATCGCCCCTACTGCTTGAGGCATTGCGCCTTTGGCTACAAACTTTTGAAAGGTTTGCTCAGGGAATTCCCTGCCTTCTAAGCCGTCGGGAATTGTGCTGAGCGTGGTAACTTCTACTCCTATTATACAAGTGTAAGGCTCGGTATAGTCCTTTTGGTAATCGGTGTAGATGCTGTAAATGGCATCGCTAACCTTATTAGGTATTTTTGCCAAAAGTTGCTCACTAAAAAAGCGTTGCCAAAGGTTTCCGATGTCTTGCATCGCTTGTCCGTTCTGATTGGTAGTACGTACACTAATTCCGACGATTTTCATTTTTTATATAATTAATTGTTATATAGAACATCACTTATTGGGTTACCTATAATTAATGCTTTGCCCCTCGTAAGTTGATATTAAACTATAATAGGGAAAAAGTATTATTCAAATAAACTTTCTACTATCTCAGGCAAATCATCATCTAAATTTCCATTATAAGGCTGATGAGGAATCCCAAGCGCTTGCAAGGCTTCACCAAAACGCTGATAGCCATTTCGGTCGCGCAAAGCCACCCAATGCACGCCTAATTGATCACATTGATTTTTATTTTGTAGTGATAGAGTATCACCTACAAATACATTAGTATATCGAGCTATAACAGCATCCGCACTTTCTGGATTACCTTTTCCCATTAGTTTCACTTCGCAAAGATATTTATCCTCTCCATTGAGTAGGTAAAAGTCAATTTCTCTATCTACTTTTTTACCTTTATCTTTTACAAAGTGCGTAGCATCATAATTGCTTTCAGGCACTTGGTATAACTTGCATAAAGTAAGCATTAAGTATTTCTCAGCACTTTTGCCTGCCGTACTCCAAAGCCCTCCTCTTAAGGCTGCTCGCTTAACAGCCAAAGTATTGATAACAATAAGACTTTCACTTACATTCAAATCAACGCTTACCCCTTTTAGTTTGATAGTCAGAGTTAAATCTATACCTTCCTCAATCTCTACTAAGGTTTGAATGCTCTGATATAAAGACTCAAAGTGCTCATTAGAAGCCTCAATAACTATAGAGCGTGTGGCTGAGCCATACATATTGCTTATAGTTTTCATATTGAGCCCTGCATTGATAGCAATATCATCCGAAGGAAGCGTTGTTGCCATAAAATGTTGTCGATACCAATCAATAGTAATATCTTCGCTATTGAGTTTAGCATTCACTACTTTCTTGAAAAAATCTATAGAGAATTGTAAAAACTCAGCATTAATAAGGTTTACAATTTCAATTCGGTAGTCTTCCGATTTAACTACTCGTGTGATAATGTTTTTTATAACTTGGTCTGTAAGTGTCATAATATAGTTTGTTTAAACTCGTCTAAGGTTAAAAATCGAGTGTGATTAGGGCGAAATATCTCATCTCCCTTTTGGAAAGTCTTCATATACTCAAAATATTTTTCTTCTTTTTCCGTAAGGAAAAAGTTCCTACCTAAACTCTTAGCTGTACGCCCCAGTGTACCACTACCAGCAAAAGGATCAAATACCAAATCACCTTTGAATGAATAATATTCTATCACACGTTTACATAAATCTACAGGAAATATAGCCGAATGTACTTTATCAGATTTAGGGTGTATCTGCCAAACATTGGTGGTTTCAAATCCATCAGCTACTTTGCTTTCTTCTACTACCTCCTGCGGATATTGGCGTATATTCCAATCAATAAGCTTTTCAGTTTCTTTCCTATAAACCATTAAATATTCGGTGGTAGTGTTGGGTTTATAGGCTAAAGGTTTACGGTGTTGCTGAAAGCCTCCTATCCTATTTTTTACACTGTATTCAGGTTTTTGCCAGATAATATCATCAATAAATTCCCAACCCATTTGCACTAAAAAATGATGAATATCAAACGGAATAGGGTATCGTTTGCTCGAATGAGCGCGACTAATACGAGGTACAATCACAGGAGAAGTATTTACAATAAGAAAACGCCCCTCTTTGGTAATGCGATAAGTCTCTTGAAAAACTTCTTCTAAAAAATGCAAATAGGCTTCATAGCTTGGGTAAATAGAATAATCACGAGCGTTATAATAAGGAGGTGAAGTAAAAGTAAGGTGTATACTCTCATCTGGTACACTTTTAAGCACCTCCCGTACATCGCCATTAACTACCACATTCTTTAAAAAAGGATAGGTATCAGTATGCGGAATGATAGACTTTTTCTTTTTCTCTTGAGAAAAATATTCCTTATAAATCACACTCCGCACCATTTCATTTTCGTGGTCAATCAGTTTTTTAAGAGCAAGGTCTATTTTTTTATCACCTTTGAAAGCCAAAAGCCCACGAATAGCTTGATTTACAATTTTTGGATCCTCGTTATAAAGATTATTTAAAAGAGTTTCTTGTGTTTTCTCATCTCTAAGCCTACCCATCGATGAGATAGCCTCACGCTTCACAAGAGTACTTTCATCATTCTTGGCCACTTTCTCTAAATAAACAAGTACGTTTTCAGACTTTAGTTTGCCAAGATTTTTCACCACCCAAAAGCGCACCTGCTCATTATCATAATCAAGCAAAGAAAGTAACCAATTAGGATTATAAGAAACAGGTAGCTTACCCAAATTCTCCAATATAAAGGTAAGGTTACCACTATTGTTGATATTGCTTTGGATAAGTTGTTCTAAATCGGCTTGGCTATTTTGTTTTACTTCTTTGATATATTCTTTTGTAAGCATTATTCTATTATATTACATTTTTAATAGTACTAATATCATAACTAATTCATTTTATTAATAGAAAAGCCACACCAACAAAAACTCATTTGTTGGTGTGCTTATTATTAATTGCCTGTGCGGCTCGCACTGTACATTTTTTCCCTCAATTCCTGAATATTTTTGTCGTCCATATACTCATCAAAGGTCATATAGCGGTCGATAATGCCATTAGGGGTGAGCTCAATGATACGATTGGCGACGGTTTGCGAAAATTCGTGATCGTGGGTGGTGAAAAGCACGGTGCCTTTGAAGTTTTTCAGCGAGTTGTTGAAGGCGGTGATACTCTCCAAATCCAAGTGGTTGGTAGGTTCGTTGAGCATTAGCACATTGGCGCGCAACATCATCATACGGCTGAGCATACAACGCACTTTCTCGCCTCCTGAGAGCACTTTGCAGTTTTTGAGGGCTTCCTCGCCACTGAAAAGCATCTTGCCCAAAAACCCTCGTACATATACTTCCTCACGCTCTTCCTCTGTTTTTGCCCATTGGCGCAACCAATCCACCAAAGAAAGGTCTTGGGTAAAGAAATCGGAGTTATCCACCGGCAGGTAAGACTGCGAGGTGGTGATACCCCACGCAAAGGTGCCCGCATCGGGCTTGAGGTTGCCGTTGAGAATCTCATAAAAGGCAGTGGTGGCACGTGAATCCTTGGAAATCATGGCTACTTTGTCGTCTTTGGCAAGGTTGATGTCCACATTTTGGAATAATACCTGTCCGTCGATAGATGCAGCGAGGTTTTCCACGTGTAGGATTTGGTCGCCAGCCTCGCGGTCACGCTCGAAAATGATAGCAGGGTAACGGCGAGAAGACGGTTTGATTTCCTCGATATTGAGTTTCTCCAACATCTTCTTACGAGAGGTTGCCTGTTTTGATTTTGCCACGTTGGCACTAAAGCGTGCGATAAATTCCTGTAACTCTTTGGCCTTTTCTTCTGCTTTTTTGTTCTGTTGCGCACGCTGACGGGCTGCCAACTGACTACTTTCGTACCAAAAAGTATAGTTACCCGAATAATGATTGATTTTTCCGAAGTCTATATCGGAGATATGGGTACAAACGGCATCGAGGAAGTGGCGGTCGTGAGAGACTACAATCACCGTATTGTCATAGTTTGCCAAAAAGTTCTCCAGCCAGCTGATAGTCTCGAAATCGAGGTCGTTCGTAGGCTCGTCCATTATGAGTACATCGGGGTTACCAAAGAGTGCTTGCGCGAGAAGTACTCGCACTTTGAGCTTACCGTCCATTTCGGACATCATAGTGTAGTGCATATCTTCGGTAATGCCCAAATTGGAGAGCAGGGCTGCCGCATCACTCTCGGCATTCCAGCCGTTCATCTCGTCGAACTGTATTTGTAGCTCACCTATGCGTTCGGCGTGCTCATCGGAATAGTCGGCATAAAGGTCGTCCATCTCTTTTTTGACTTTGGAGAGGACTTTGTTGCCCATAATCACGGTGTCGAGCACAGTATAGTCGTCATAAGCGTAGTGGTCTTGTTCGAGAACCGACATACGCTTGCCCGGTTCGAGGATAACGCGCCCCGAAGTAGGTTCTTGCTTGCCAGAGAGGATTTTTAGGAAAGTAGATTTGCCTGCCCCATTGGCACCGATGATGCCGTAGCAGTTGCCTTGTGTAAAGGTTACGTTTACCTCATCGAAGAGGACGCGTTTTCCGAATTGTACGGATAAATTGGATACTGATAACATTGTTAATGATTAATGTTTAATGATAAATGATTAAATTAAATATCTACTATAAATATAACGTTGAGTTACTTGTTTAAGGCACATAATATTCCTAATCGTGCCATAATGTATTGTTTTAAAGTGCAAAAGTACGGAATATTTGTGAGATATGAAAATAATAGCAATTGTATAGAGAAGTTATTTCTGAGCTGTTACAATAAGCGCCATTGAAGTTTCAGGATTAAAAGACTCTTTTTTGAAGTTGCCGTATAGTTTAAGGTCTTTAAAACCTATTTGAGAGAGCCATTGGGTGAGTTCTTGGGAAAGAATAGGCTGTAAAAGCTCTTCATTGGCAATAGTTTCGTCCAAAACTGTCTTAAAAACTACCTTGTTATCGCTATTTAAGTGATAAGAACGCTCAAACTTTACTTTTTCGTTCTCTATTAGAGGCAGGTTACCGAGAAAATTACCTTCTTTCTGGGCAAAATACTTCTCAAAGTTTACCATTTGCAAGATAAGTTTGCCTCCTTGCGTGAGTTGGTTATAAGCCTTTTTAAGAAAAGTCTGCACTTCGTCTTTATTATCCAAATGTGGGAGCGTATTCCCAATGTTGATAATGGTATCGAACATAGGTAAAGTATCGATAGCAAGCATATTGAGCTCTTGCACTTCAATACCCTTGACAGTAGCCTGAGCAATGAGTGCCTTACTGAGGTCGATAGCCGTAACATCATAGCCCTGTGCGCGCAGATAGGCGGTAAGGTTGCCCGTACCCGCTCCTACATCAAGAACTGTCTTGCCGTGCACTTCGGCAGCGAAAAAAAACCTATGTGCAGGCGATAGCGGAAAGATAGCATCGTATTTCTCAGCGATACTATTGTAGAATTGTGACATATTTTTTAATGATAAATGATTAATTGTTAATGATTAATGGAACAGAAACACTTAATTTATAAATATTTCTGTACTGATGTATCTCCTTTTTATTTGCGATGTTTAAATCGGTATTTTGTTCGAATGAGGGGTAGATGATAAGGCAATCTATCAACCTATCGTCATCTATTTTTAGGGCTTTATAAACCCTTTCCAAACGCGCATAAGCACTCACCTGACGAATATCGTCTATCACTCTACTATCTTCATAAACAGTTTTGTATTTGGCATCAATCACCATTTTGTATTCTGGAGTGTTGAGCAAGAAATCTAATTCAGTGTAATCACCCGTAAAATGATAGTGTACCTCTCCCCTATTGCCGAACTGTTCTTGTAGTTTTTTGTATACATATAACTCAAAAAGTTTGGGCATATCTATCCAAAAAGGCGGAATAGCTACTTTTTGTTGGGTTGTTTCGGTGATATTATACGAAAAACGCTTCAAAATCTGCTTCCCAATGCGAATAGCTTCCTCATATTCTTTAAAAAAAGGATTAGTAGTAAGTTTTTTGAGGTTTTCTACGTCAAGTTCTTCTGAAATCAACTCAAAATGCGGACTACAATACGTAATGACTTCTCGAATAGACTCGTCATTGCCTGCAAAGTAATTAGAGTGTGTATTCTTAAAGCTGATGATAAACTGCAAAACTTTCTTCAAAAAGCGATTTTCGAGGCTATCCATTCCAAACTCTTGATACCTACATACGTGGGCTGTGAGTTTGTTCTTAAAAACATTTTGTTTGAGGTGTTTACCTAACTGTATCTTGCCTTTGATGCGGTTATTAAGATTCTCCTCCACCGTATAGTACGATTTTTTAAGTCCTTTGCGCACAATACGCTTCAGTAGCAATAGGAATTGTACCATTAGGAAAGGCGTGAGCGTGTCTTTTTGCTGTTCGATGGCAATTAGCGGTTCGTCCCAATAGATTTTGATAAGATTTTGTGTATGTTTGGGGTCGAGCGCCGTAATGCTGAGAAGCATTTTTAGGTAGTCGATTTCTGCCCATTCTTCCTCTTGGGTAGGAAAGCCTTCAACAATCTGTTTTTTGTTCATTTTAGGCTCTATATATACGAATTTGTGATGTTTTACCAACCACAAAGCTCCCACGTAATAGCCTGCCTGCAAACACACTTCTTCCTCATTTGTACGACTGATTTCAAAAGGATATATAGGATTTCCCCATTTATCTTTCTTCAATACATACGGACAAATCTTAGGTATTGCTTCAAAGTAAATACTTCCCTCTTCTTTTTTGATGCTATAGGGTTGATGTTCAAGAAGGGTTATTTTCATAGACTAATGTTTTAATTTCTTGCATTTGTTCTTCAATCTTTATATTATCTATGAGTATCCCATCTTTTATGTATTCCAATAGAATGGGCTTGATTTCGTATTCCCAACGAATAGACATAGGCACATCTTTTCCATCGCTATATTTTTTCTGAATAAAATACGACTGTCCAAGCCACACATCTTCTGGTTTAAATTCAGGTGATAAGGTTTTAGCACGTTTTAATTCAGTATCTGTATTGTTAATATATTCATCATAGTTCTCAATAAAGAGCTTACTTACTGCTTTAAACAAGTTTTTATCAAAATTCCGTTCTAACTCCTTAGGCAACACATTCACAAAGGCAAAACGCCGACGAATGGCATAATCTATATGCCCTACCGAGCGGTCAGCCGTATTCATTGTACCGATGATGTAGAGATTAGGCGGTAACGTGAAACTATTGTCACCATCGATAGCATACATACTCTCCACGGATTCCCCGCGATATTCCAAGGCATAGATGAGTTCCCCCAATACTGTTGAAAGGTTCGCACGGTTGATTTCGTCAATTATGAAAACGTAGTTTTTAAGGGGTATATCCGTTACAATAGGTTTATATGTTTGTTTAAATTCATAGTATTCTTCTACTATTTTTAAGAAATAAGTTGATGATGTATGAGTTAAAGCCTCAAGATTAGGATTTTTCATAATATCTTGTCTTTCTTCAGCTCCAGACTCTATAATCTTTTTTATCTCTGAAAATTTCATATTTAACCCTTTGGAATGAGCAACCCAATTATCGCCTTTGTATTTAAATCGTTTGTCATCAGCATCAAAAAGATAAACGGCTTCAGTTAGTGGGTATTTGTAGTCTTCACTTTGAGCTAATTCTTCTTTGATATGTTCTATAAAAGCCTCAAAAATGTCCTGCTCTTCTAGAGTTTGAGTACTTTGTTGTGTTTTATTCCAATTATTCAAAGCTTTCTCTCCAAACTCAGCTAACACTTTATTTTCAGCTGTATAGATAATCCCGTCTCCCTCTTCATTAGGCTTGGCAACAATACCCCTTACAAAATCTTCATAAGAGTAACTGGGGTGAAACTGAATCAGTTTAAACTGCTCATTCCCCTCTAAACTATCATTGTCATTCAAACCTAATAGCTGTTTGGCAATACGCTTGGCTTCACGGGTTTTACCTGTACCTGGAGGACCTTGTAAAATGATTTGGTGTTTGTAATGTAGTAGGTCAATAATCGTAGGCTTAATTGCTTGATTTGTCATATTACTTTCTATTGTTTCAAATTCTACTTTGTATTTCTTTTCAAAAACATATTCCCTGAAATAGCTATTATCATAACTTTTAGGATAGGTCTCCTTATCAAGTGCTATCTCTTCTTTGACAGCATTTTTGATATCAGGGTAATATGTTTCAATATCTTGTGGAGTTCCCTGATAATAAAGAAAAGCATTGTTAGGTCTTTCAAACTCTTCCCTTCTCAGTTTTGGGATATCTACTTCCCTTCCTGTAATAAAAACAAATTCTTTAGGACTTACACTTAAACAAATCCTCTTCCCTATGTGATAACGAAGTGATTTTTCATCTAATCTAACACTGAACACTTGAT
This sequence comes from Capnocytophaga sp. oral taxon 380 str. F0488, assembly GCF_000318255.2. NCBI lineage: Bacteria > Pseudomonadati > Bacteroidota > Flavobacteriia > Flavobacteriales > Flavobacteriaceae > Capnocytophaga > Capnocytophaga sp. oral taxon 380. Next base: position 11,790 of record NZ_KB291238.1, on the reverse strand, counting down.
TTTCGGTATCTTCTAATGCTAAATCCTCTATAATATTTCCTAATTTGTAAAAGAAAACAGAAGCCCAATGCTTAGGAATCTTATCCAATACGTTTCTAAATGCTTTTTCTGAAGAAATTGTCATATTCTGGTACACAATATCCTGAGCCAATAGCAAAGGTTCATCAAAACCTTGTGGAATAAAGTTGCTCGTGAGTTGTTTTAACTCAGGATTGTTAAAATAAGTCGTGATTTCGGTAAGCAACTCAATAAAATGCTCGTATTTGCGCTCTTTTCGAGAAACTTCTCCTAAATACTCACATAACTTAGTATAAATATCCCTTTTATAAAAAGTATACTCATTAGGGAATTTCAGCGTCAGTAAAAAAGAAAGAGTACGCTCATCAATTTTTGTACTAAAATTTGTATTGCTTTTCTCTTTTAAGTCATCAATAACATTTTCAGTGAAAGTCCTGCATTTTCCCAATTTGGTATAGAAATCATCAGCCCCATAAACAATACCCAACAATTCCTTTAATTTCGTTGGATAGTTTTCTCCTAACGCTTCCAATATACCAAAAGGACGGTAATCTACTAAATTATCCTTTTTCCGAAAAGCCTCTTTAAACATTTCGTAAAAATCAGGGGCATTAATATCCCAATGCTGCTCAAAATGTTCTATTGCCTGCCATTTGTACACTTCATCAGGATTAGAAGGCTTTTCTTGTAAGAAACGAATGTAATTGCTTATGAGTGCTTGTATTTTCTCATTCATAGTATTTCAGTTTTTGCGCAACAAAATTACTCAATTTTCTGTATAAACAAAAAGAGCTACCCGATTTTTCTTTCAGATAGCCCTTTTAAAAAGTTCTTATTTAGTAGTTAAAAAATCATATAAATCCAATTCTCGGAAAGCCTTATGAAGCAAACGACTCTTATCGTTAAAAGCCTCTTCCATCGATATCATTGTCTCTGAGCGCGACACACCTTGAATGTCGTCTATCATATAAATAACTTCCTTAGCGTGTTTCACCCCCTTTGTCCTAATTTTACAAAACAGATTGTATTTCCCTGAAGTAATGTGTGCCTCTGTTACAAACGGGATAGCCTCTAATTGTTCCAAAACATACTCAGCTTGATGATTGCGCTCCAAAAAGATACCCACATAAGCAATAAAAGTATATCCCATTCTCTCGTAATCTAATGAAATGGCAGAACTTTTTATAATCCCCAATTCTTCCATTTTTCTTATCCGTACATTCACTGTCCCCGACGATATATCAAGTGCCTTAGCAACATCTATATAGGGTTTTCGTGCATCTTCTATAAGAATATCCAATATCTTAAGATCCATTTCATCTAATCTATATTTTGCCATCTACATTAAGTTTATGAGTTCTTTTTTTTAAAAGCGCAAAGTAACAATGTTTTTTTGTATATTCCAAATTGCAACGTACTTTTTAAGTTGAAGTCTACCTATAACCTTTTTTTTATCTCTGCCTTAGCTTCAACTTTCCTTCTACTTAGGTTCGTTGTTCCTTCGTTCATCGTTCGTCTTTTGTTCGTTGTAGACCCACTGTAGACCCACTGTAGACCCACTGTAGAGCCACTCATTGTTCGTCTATCCTATAAGTTTCTTATAAGCCCCATCTAATTAACCTTTAATCATTAACCATTCACCACTAATCTATTTTCAATGTCGACAAATCCAAGTGATTTTTAATATAATCTTTATCAATAGCTGAACTTATAAACTTCGATAAAACATCTTCTTTATGTCCGTATTTTTTAGATAAATCACCTATCTCAGCAATATAAGGCACAAACGAGATTTGCCCATTCTCCAAAACTTCCTTATAAAGAACACCTACATCATTACCACAGTGAGTGTCGTCTCTTAAAATAATATCGTAAAAACATTTATCGTTTTCAGGTATACTGAAGTAATCTTTATAATTCACATTTGTAACATCGCTAGTGGCTATATATTGTAGAGCTCTAAATATAGCCATAGCAATATATACTCTCGTTTGTTCACGATTGTAATCATTAGAAAAGTGCCCTGCTTCAAAAAGAATAGTGGGTGTACCTAATTGTGTATACTTATCTCCCGTACAATTGATATTAAAACTATCGTCAAAACGCGCTACCTGATTAGGTATATGGTGCTGTAAAGTGTTATTCATTACTACAATCACTTCCATTGCCTTCTGGCGTACTTCATTAATACTGCGCTCTTCATTATAAGCAGGTGCTAAGAAAGAAACTGTAGCTGGCAAAGGGGTCTGTCCTACACTGAAAATAGTGCGCTGGTCGTGCAGATTAAAGCAATAATCGGGCTGTACAAGTTCATAAGCTTTCCGTAAACACTTACTCTCAGGTTGTGTAAGTTCATCGGCATCACGGTTAAGGTCTACGCCGTTATGATTTACACGTGTGAACATCTCAGCACCGTCGGGATTAAGCATAGGAATGCAATAAACACTTAATTCCGATAAGAAATCAGCTGTTTTAAGCTCGTTTAAAACATCAAAAAGCGCTTTGGTAGCAGTTGATTCATTACCGTGCATTTGCGACCACATAAGTATCTTTTTATGGCCTTTCCCTACTCTGTACAGGTTAATAGGTGTTCCTTTAACTGAAGTACCTAAAGGTATTACCTCCTCAAAAGGGTATTTATCTAAAAGTGGGGCTATCATCGGATAAGTGATATAACGCCCAGAAAGCTGTTTTTTCATCTGTATATTAATATTTAAAAGCAAAAGTAATAAATATTCATTAAAGTACAACCTGTAATTAAGTAAAAGTTTCCTTATATTTAAGCGTTACATTTGTATCACTTAGTATTTACAGTTGTAAAATTGTTAATAATGCTAAATGTACTAATCAACGATTATTATGCACTACAAAAAGGCTTCCCCTCCTATTCTGAAATACCATTTTCATAATGATTATGCCCATAGATTATTCTTATAGTAGTTTTATATAATCCTATATACGAATAATTTACATTGTAATCATAAATAAATACTTTAATATGCTAAAAAATATCCTTGTTTATATTTGTATATCTCAAAATATTGATTTACATTTGTACATTCTTAGGAAAATAAATAAATGTTACAATGTTAAACACATCAGATTTTGCCATTCGCTTACAACAAGTGATGGATTATTACGGCTTAAATGCTGCAGCCTTTGCTGATAGCTTAGAGATTCAGCGTTCAGGGATTTCTCATCTCTTATCAGAACGCAACAAACCGAGCTTGGATTTTATACTGAAGCTCATCGAAAAATTTCCTGAAGTAGATATGTATTGGATTACACAAGGAAAAGGAAGTTTCCCTCGTAAGGAAGATAAAGAACTTGCCAACGCTAAAAAAACGCAACAACCTGACCTTTTCAGTGATATTCCCGAAATAGAAATGCAAGCCCCTACTCCTGCTCCACCTTCTGTTGCAATAAAAGAAAAGCAAATAGAGACAAAAGCTTTACCATTACCCACTAATAAGCATATTAAACGAATTATTTTCTTTTATGAAGATAATCGCTTTGAGGTTTTTGAAAATTAGTAGATTGATAGTAATGAAAAAATCACTACATTTGCACCAATTTTCAATAACATAGAATGAAGAGAGATAATTCGTTATATATAAATGATACGATTGTAGCTTTGGCAACTGCTTCAGGGGTCGGTGCTATTGCTGTAATTCGTCTATCGGGAAAAGAAGCCATTGCCATTGCCGACTCGGTATTCAAACCTTATAGCCGAAAATCTTTACTTGAAGCTCCGTCACATACAGTTCATTTAGGAACTCTCGAAAGTAAAGACCAAGTAATCGACGAGTGTTTGGCTACTATTTTCAAAGGAACTAAATCTTACACAGGTGAGCCCGTAGTTGAGTTTTCGTGTCACGGAAGTAATTATATCGTAGAAGAAGTTATCAAGCTGTGCTTGGCAAAAGGAGCTCGTTTAGCCGATGCTGGGGAGTTTACCAAACGCGCTTTTCTCAATGGTAAATTAGCGCTCAATCAAGCGGAAGCCGTTGCCGATTTGATAGCCTCCGATAGTAAGGCTTCTCATCAGGTAGCATTACAACAAATGCGAGGTGGTTTTACTTCTGAGATAGAAGGATTACGACAAGAATTATTAAACTTTACCTCATTAATAGAACTTGAATTAGACTTTTCGGAAGAAGATGTAGAGTTCGCCGATAGAACTCAGTTTAAAGCGCTTTTAAGCACTATTAAAACCACTGTTTTATCTCTCTTACAATCATTTTCAGTAGGTAATGTACTAAAAAATGGTATTCCTGTGGCTATTGTAGGGAAACCTAATGCAGGCAAATCTACTTTATTAAATGCCCTTCTGAACGAAGAACGCGCTATTGTATCGGATATTGCAGGTACTACCCGCGATACTATTGAAGAAACGCTTCATATAGGAGGCATTGCTTTTCGTTTTATTGATACCGCAGGGATTCGTGATACTCAAGACCAAATCGAAGCTATAGGTGTACAAAAAGCTAAAGAAAAGATAGAAAAAGCCTCTATTGTGCTCTACTTATTCGATACTAAAGATAGCTCTGCCCAAGAGATTATCTCTTTTGTAAAAGAAAATTACCGCGAAGGAACTAAATTTGTACTATTACACAATAAAACTGACTTATCAACAGAAAGTAATATAACTCCTTTTGATAATGAGATTTTACAATCCTTGAAAGGCTATACTGATACACTACTGAGAATATCAGCTAAAGAAGGAAACAATATTTTAGCCCTTAAAGATTTTCTCTCTCACTATGCTCAAAGTCTTAATAATACAGGTAAAGCAACTATTATTACTAATATCCGCCACTACGAAGCTCTACACAATACCTTACAAAGTATTGAAAGAATAGAACAAGGATTACAATTACAACTTTCAGGTGACCTATTAGCTATCGATATCCGCGAAGCTCTCTATCATTTAGGTTCTATCACAGGAGCTGTAAGCAATGAAGAGGTCTTAGGAAACATCTTTTCCCGCTTCTGTATTGGCAAATAAGATATCTTGCTGAATATTATCCTCTTTTTTCTTCTTCTTGAACAACAAATAATAAAAACAAGTGATAAACCATCCTACCCAAAAGAGATAAAACCCTAAATGAAAGCTCAACTTCATCATTTTATGTGAAGTAGTTGTGAAGTCAATATAAGTAAAGTAAGCTCCTATTCCTCCTAGAACAATAAGTAAAAAGGCTAATAATCTACTAAACGATACGCTTACTTTTGCTTTAAACAGTTGTAATACAGCAATAAGTATTAACTGTATTACCAATAATAAAAGAGCCGTTTTCCACCAAGTTTTGAAAATGGTATACTCACGGTACATTGTACTTATGCCTATTTTCCCTATAAACGACATTTTGGATATTAAAACCCCAGATATAAGGCTTAATAATGCTTGTGCCAAACCAAGTATAGTTACGTTCTTCATAAGTTTATTTCTTTATAATCTTCCAGCCATTTTTCTCATTGTATTTCAACTTAAACTTCTGAGTAATAAAGGTTGTATTAGGATACGGGTCTTTACCAAAATTATAAAAAGGTGTTTTCTCTTTATCTAATACTACATTACAAATAACCACCTTTTCTGAGTTCTTCTCAATAGTAATCCCTTTATCATTTAATTTATAAATGATTGTTTTAACATTAGCACTGTTCTTGTTCTGTTTCACAAGGTAAGGAAGTGCTTCTTTAGTAAGAGTAGGAGAGATTACATATACACTATCCTTTGAAAACCATCTCTTCCTACTTTTCTCATTATTAATATCAATAAGCCCTTCATCTGCTAATTCCTGTATAGTAATTAGCAAATCTTTGTCTTTAGTACTGTCTAACTTCTGCTTATTGGTATTAAATTTCCCTGTCTCAAATAAAGGGTTCTCTTCTAAATAATCAGCAATAAGGTTAGATACCTCATCTTTACTTATTTGATTGCTCGAATTACAAGCTGTAAAAAAGCTTAAAGCTAAAACTATGAGTGAAAAATAAAACTTCATATATCTAAATTTTTAATTATTATCTTATTAAATACTTGCCATTGCCTCATAAAAGTCGGCTTCGTCTATGCCCATATTCTGGCATACCCATTTGGCTGCTTCTATATAGCTCAACTGTTCAGTACTTGTTTCACCCAAGGGCAATTCGCCTTCGGGGGTAATGAGGTAAGTCTCACCATTATGAGTTTCAAACGCAGGGGTACCATACTCCATCTTGCGAATAGGACTCTCATTATTCCCTACTAACTCATTTAATAGCAGGTCTTCTTCATTGTAAATGAGTATTCCTCCTTGGGTTATTCCTTCTATAAATTGTTTATAAATATCTTTATTTTCTTCTATCATATCGCTGATAAGAGCTACTGTAGGGTGCAACATAGCCTCCTCTTCATTGCCTTCTATAAGCACAAATTCAGTATCAGCAAAATGCACTTGCTTCCCTTCGATAGGACTTTCAAAGTAGTAGCTCACTGGTTGATTACAAAAATCCATAGTGTGAAGCACCCTTGCCAATACTTCTTTTCTTCCTTTGTTACCTGTAATCACTACACGAGTTTTGTGTTTAAAGTATTCGTATAGAAAAGAAGTAGGCGATAGAATATTAAGTCCTAAGTGTTGCGCTTGTAATAAGTCTGGGTGTGTATGAGAAAGATGCGGGTCTACCACCACGTAATCAATTGTAGCCGTCATCTCTTCGGGGAGTGTAGTGATATGATGTCTTTTGTGTAGCTCAGCCATTAACGGACGCAAATGCGTACTGGGAGCTACTATAAAATGAATGTTCATAATTTACGAATCTACTAATTTGCTAATTTTGAATATCAAAGACTCCAAAGGCGCTATATCTACTCGCAATCTTCCTTTGCCGTTTACAATCTGTAAGGTAGTGTGTTTTTCATTGTAAAGAGCATCGGTAAGCGTATAAGTACCATCGTTTAAGAACCAACTACCCAACAAGTAATCTGGCAACTGCAAGTCAAAACCAAAGTAGTCGTGCTCACTAAAGTTGCTCACAATCACCCACTGTTCGTCCTCATTGCCTCTTGCAAAACTGTACACCCTATCGTTGTAATACTCTGTATGCTGTCGATTGTATTGGTGCAAATCAATATAAGCCCCATTCACTTTTAAGTTGAGTAATCGTTGGTAGAAATTGCGTAAAGAACGTTCTGCCTCTGATAACTGACCTCCGTCAAAGCGCTTGTTATTCACCCAGCGTTGGTGTGCAGGAACACCTATATAATCAAATATAGACGTACGCGACGGACTACCAAATCCTGCTACTTCCGCTGCTTTCTCCCCTACTTCTTGACCAAAATACAGCATCACTGGCGACTCGCTAATAAACGTAGAGACTGTCATCGCTGGTTTAGCTTTTTCAGCATATCCCGCAAACTCAGGCGAGGCTATGCGCTGTTCGTCGTGGTTTTCCAAGAAGTGTAACATACGATGTGCAATATCAGCAAGACTGCGTTGTATAGCCACAATGGCATCAGTGCTATGTCCGTGAGTCACAATATTGCGCAAAGTGTCGTAAAGTTGCACTTTGTCGTATAGATAGTCCATCTTGCCTAAATGCAGATAAGGACGATATTCATTAGGATTGTACACTTCAGCCAATAAAAATGCCTTTGGATTTTGGTGCTTGATAGCCGAATTGAGATAACTCCAGAACTCCACCGGCACCATTTCAGCCATATCATAACGGAAGCCGTCTACTCCTTTTCTAAGCCAATACAAGGCTATATCTTTAAATTTTTTCCAAGTGTCGGGTACTGTTTTATCAGTCCAAAAGTGGTAATGTGCTTCAGTATCTTCATTTTCAAAGCTTGCAGGTAGTTCAGCAAAATCCTTAGTACCGTCAGGACGTACCCCGTAGTTGAGTTTTACCGTTTCATACCAGTCATTGCGGTCGGGTTTAGAAGCGCGTGTCCCATTGCCCGTCCATTTAGCAGGAAACTCGTGATACTCACCATAAATACCCTCAGGCAACTGAAAAGCTTCATTAGGATTGTAATAGAAATTGTTATTTACCGCATATTGTACGGTGGTATCATCGTCTTCGCCAAAACCGCGTGTGCCTTCCGGTTTGGCTATACTCTCATACCGACGCGCTACGTGATTAGGCACTATGTCCATTATTACTTTCAGTCCGCATTGGTGGGTACGAGCGATGAGAGCTTCCCATTCCTCCAAGCGTTGTGTAGGGTCATCGGCAAGGTCGGGGTTTACAGTGTAGTAATCCTTAATGGCATAAGGCGAACCAGCACGACCTTTTACCACTGCGGGAAAGTCGTTGCTGATGCCATAAGCCGTATAGTCGGTAGTAAGGGCGTGGTGTAACACCCCGGTAAACCAAATATGTGTTACACCTAATGCTTTGAGTTCTTCAAGAGCTTTTGTAGTAAAGTCAGCAAACTTACCTACACCGTTCTCTTCTATCGTCCCCCAAGGTTTATTAGTGGTATTAGTATTGCCAAAAAGCCTTGTAAACACCTGATAAACTACTATTTTATTATCATTCATTACCCCCATATTCCAAAAGTATTAACCACTAACCATTAATCGTTAACTATTACAAATCGCCCGTACGGCTCGTACCCATAAGCATTAGGTAGGCTTTGAGAAACTCATCTAATTCACCGTTCATCACGCTATCTACATCAGTAGATTCGTAATTGGTGCGTACGTCTTTTACAAGTTTGTAGGGGTGCATTACATAGTTGCGTATTTGTGAGCCCCATTCTATCTTCATCTTTCCTGCCTCTATCTCATCGCGCTTGGCTTGACGCTTTTTGAGCTCTATCTCATACAACTGCGATTTGAGCAGTTGCAACGCCTTGTTCTTATTATCCAACTGACTGCGGGTTTCGGAATTCTCAATAATGATACCCGTAGGGTGGTGACGCAAACGTACAGCTGTCTCTACCTTGTTTACATTCTGCCCCCCAGCACCACTGGAGCGCATCGTCTCAAAGGTAATATCAGCGGGATTAATATCTATTTCAATAGTATCATCTACCAAAGGGTACACGTATACCGAGGCAAAAGAGGTATGGCGTTTAGCATTACTATCAAAAGGTGAGATACGTACCAATCGGTGTACGCCATTTTCACCTTTTAGGTAGCCAAAAGCGTATTCGCCTTCAATCTCTATGGTAACCGTCTTTACTCCTGCCACATCACCTTCTTGGAAGTTAAGTGTTTTTACCTTATATTTTTGGTTATTGCACCACATCGTGTACATACGTAGTAGCATCGATGCCCAGTCACAGCTTTCAGTACCACCTGCACCTGCCGTAATTTGCAATACCGCACTCATCGTATCGCCCTCGTCCGAAAGCATATTGCGGAACTCCAATGCTTCAATAGCGTGTAAGGCTTGGGCGTATTGCTGATCTACATCCTCCGCAGTAGCTTCGCCTTCTTTAAAAAAGTCAAGTAGTACTTCTATATCCGAGGTAAGATTTTCGGCTTCCTCATAGTCTTCCACCCATTTCTTTTTAGTGCGAAGCTCGCGCATCACTTTCTCAGCTTCTTTCGCATTATCCCAAAAGTCAGGTGCAAAAGTCTTTTCTTCTTCGTTGCTTATTTCAATGCGTTTAGCATCTACGTCAAAGATACCTCCTTAACGCACCCAGGCGATTCACTAAATCCTTTACTTGTTCGTTGTTTGTCATTTCTTATTACTTATTGTATTACTATACCCCATACCCTCTTACCTCTTATCTCTTACCTAAACTAAACTTTTAGGATCTCAGCTTCTTTTATAGCTAATACTTCTTCTACTTTCTTGATGTATTTGTCGGTGAGCTTTTGCACACGTTCTTCAGCTTCTTTCTTCACATCGTCCGAAGCTTCTACCTTCTTAATCTCTTTATTAGCGTCTTGGCGGGCGTTACGCACACTTATTTTAGCGTCTTCACCTTCACCTTTGGCTTGTTTTACCAGCTCTCTACGGCGTTCTTCGGTAAGTGGTGGTACGGTAATAATCACCATTTCGCCATTGTTCATTGGGTTAAAGCCCAAATTAGCTATTTGGATAGCTTTCTCAATAGGCTGAATCATTTTCTTTTCCCAAGGTTGAATAGAGATAGTACGTGAGTCGGGAGCTGATACATTGGCTACCTGACTAAGGGGAGTTTGCGCACCGTAGTAGTCCACCATTACACTACTTACCATTTGCGGACTCGCCTTGCCAGCGCGGATATTGGCTAAAGCCTTATCTAAGTGTTGCAAAGCCTCTTGCATCGCTTCGCTCGTAGTTTCTAAGATAATATTAATTTCTTCGTTCATTGTATATTGTTTTTAATTATTTGTTAGTTGTTAGCCTTCAATTGTTAAAGAAGCATCGCAATATAACCATTAATCATTGACTGTCGTTCCTACGTTTTCGCCTGCTACTACTTTAGCGAGGTTGCCTTTTTTGTTCATATCGAATACGATGATAGGCAAATGGTTTTCTTGGCTAAGGGTAAAAGCCGTCATATCCATCACTTTAAGGTTTTTATCAATACACTCATTAAAAGAGATATGGTCGAACTTCACCGCATTAGGGTCTTTTTCAGGGTCGGCATTGTAGATACCATCTACACGAGTACCTTTAAGGATTACATCGGCATTGATTTCGATAGCGCGAAGTACCGCTGCCGAATCGGTCGTAAAGTAAGGATTACCCGTTCCCGCTCCAAAAATCACTACGCGTCCTTTTTCTAAGTGGCGTACTGCACGGCGTTTAATAAAAGGTTCAGCTATAGCTTCCATCTTGATAGCTGTTTGCAAACGACTAAAAAGTCCTTCGTCTTCTAAGGCACTTTGTAGGGCAAGCGAGTTGATAACAGTAGCCAGCATACCCATATAGTCGCCTTGCACTCTATCCATACCATTGCTAGCACCAGCTACCCCGCGGAAGATATTCCCCCCGCCAATTACTATAGCCACTTGCACGCCTTGGTTCACTACCTCCTTAATTTCGGCAGCGTATTCTTTTAAACGCGCGGGGTCAATGCCGTACTGGCGACTTCCCATAAGGGCTTCCCCGCTGAGTTTTAGTAAAATTCGTTTGTATTTCATATATGAAAAATGTATTTTATCTAAAGAGTCTGTTTTATAACAAATCGTATATACGTACTTATTTTGGGGGCAAAGATAATGATTAATTAACAATTAACAACATACCATTAAGAATTAAATTCGCAAAATGCGTTCTTTTTTTCTTTTATTTCCACTTTGTCCTCCTCTTATTCTTAATTTTTCTTCGTCTTTTCCCTATCTATCCGTGTGGCTCGCACCGTCATTTGTATAAACTTTGCCAAAGTCCCAAATCTTTGGCAAAGTTGAAATCCACTAATAATCTTCTTTTTATCTCTGTCTTAGCTTCAACTTTCCTTCTACTTAGGTTCGTT
>NZ_KB291238.1:0-342 GCF_000318255.2 Capnocytophaga sp. oral taxon 380 str. F0488 | reverse complement strand
AAGGCTTGTCCCCCTTCGGGGGTTCGGGGGCTTTTCACTTTTCTTTCCCCTATCTATCCGTGTGGCTTGCACCGTCATTTGTATAAACTTTGCCAAAGTTTCAAATCTTTGGCAAAGTTGAAATCCACTAATAACCTTCTTTTTATCTCTGCCTTAGCTTCAACTTTCCTTCTACTTAGGTTCGTTGTTCCTTCGTTCATTGTTCGTCTGTCCGTATGGCTCGCACCGTCTTTTGTTTTTCTTAAGCTTGCTTTAACTTCCCTCTATCTTCGAATAAGTCTTGTTTTTCAGACTGATAGCCTTTACCTATTTCTCTTTAAGGCTTGTCCCCCTTCGGGGGTT
>NZ_KB291237.1:6344-26072 GCF_000318255.2 Capnocytophaga sp. oral taxon 380 str. F0488 | reverse complement strand
AAGTAATGAAAGGATTACGAGAACTCATAGAGAATTGGAAAAATGGAAGATCTAACGATTATTTGGTTGCCAAAAGCTAAAATTCAATTGTATGATATTTCGCTGTATTGGTTAGAAAAAACTCAATCAGAAAGTTATATTCTAAAATTAGAAGCTGAAATAGCTAAAATTTGTGAAATGCTTGAGTATAATCCAAGAATAGGAACAATAGTAGATAATAGAAAGGATGTAAGAAGAGTAATAGTACTTCGTAATTTTTCAATTTTTTACCAAATTATAGAACAAAAACAAGTGATTGAAATTATATCTTTTTGGGATAACAGAAATAACCCCGAGAAGTTAAATCTCAATAGAATATAACTCAAAAACTTATAACGAACGACAAATAAATGTACAGAACGCATACTTGTGGAGAGCTACGACTCTCACACGAAAAACAACAGGTAACCCTCAGCGGTTGGGTACAACGCATCCGCAACAAGGGATTTATGATTTGGGTAGACCTACGCGACCGCTATGGCATCACCCAGCTTATATTCGATGAAGAACGCACTGATAAAACAGTCTTCGAGCAGGCTAAAACCCTCTCTCGTGAGGACGTGATTCAAATTCGAGGTACTGTGATTAAACGTGAGGCAGCTAACACAAATATCCCTACCGGAGAAGTGGAAATCCTCGTTACAGCACTCACCTTGCTCAACCATTCCGAACTCCCTCCTTTTACTATTGAAGATAATACTGATGGCGGTGAAGACCTCCGTATGAAGTACCGCTATCTCGATATACGCCGTACCCCCGTACGCGATAACCTTATTTTCCGCCACAAAGTGGGGATAATGGTGCGCAACTATCTATCCGAACAAGGCTTTATAGAGGTAGAAACCCCTGTACTTATCAAATCAACACCCGAAGGGGCTCGTGACTTTGTGGTTCCAAGCCGTATGAATGCTGGTGAGTTCTACGCACTTCCACAATCACCACAGACCTTTAAGCAGTTGCTAATGGTAGGCGGATTAGACAAGTACTTCCAAATTGTAAAGTGCTTCCGTGATGAAGACCTCCGCGCCGACCGCCAGCCAGAGTTTACCCAAATAGACTGTGAAATGTCGTTTGTAGAACAAGAGGACATTATCCAGACCTTTGAAGGATTGGCAAAACACCTCCTCAAAGAACTCAAAGGCTTAGATTTTGGGGCTTTCCCTCGTATGACGTATGCCGAGGCGATGAAAACTTATGGCAACGACAAACCCGATATCCGTTTCGGTATGAAATTCGGCGAACTCAACGACCTCGCGCAACACCGCGATTTCAAGGTATTCAACGAAGCCGAATTAGTAGTAGGTATTGCCGTTCCTGGTGCCAACAACTACACCCGCAAAGAGATTGATGCTTTAGTAGAATGGGTAAAACGTCCGCAAGTAGGCGCTTCCGGAATGGTATATGTAAAATGTAATGAAGATGGTAGCTTCAAATCATCAGTAGATAAATTTTATAACGAGGACGACCTCAAGGCGTGGGCAAAGCGCACAGGCGCCCAAGCAGGCGACCTTATCTGTATCCTTTCAGGCAAGGCAAACAAAGTACGTGGGCAACTCAGCGCCCTCCGTATGGAACTCGCTGAGCGTCTCGGCTTGCGCAAACCCGATGAATATGCTCCTCTATGGGTGGTAGATTTTCCTCTTTTGGAGTGGAGCGAAGAGGAAGAACGTTTCTTTGCAATGCACCACCCTTTCACCTCGCCTAAACCTGAGGATATTCCGTTACTTGATACCGACCCAGGTGCCGTACGTGCCAATGCTTATGACCTCGTGCTCAACGGTAATGAAGTAGGCGGTGGTTCTATACGTATCTTCAACCAAGAGTTACAAGCCAAGATGTTCCAGCTATTAGGCTTTGCCCCTGAGCAGGCACAAGCACAATTTGGCTTCTTGATGAACGCCTTCCGATACGGCGCTCCTCCTCACGGTGGCTTGGCTTTTGGCTTCGACCGATTAGTAGCACTGCTCGGCGGACAAGAAACCATACGCGACTTTATCGCTTTCCCTAAAAATAACAGCGGTCGCGATGTGATGATTGATGCCCCTTCGCCTATTGATGAGGCGCAACTGAAAGAACTCAATATTCAATTGACAATTAACAATTGATAATTGACAAAAAGGCTGTCACAAACTAAAATTTGCGACAGCCTTTGTTGTGTTTATGAAAAATAATATTACTTTTGCAATATAAAATGCTAAAAATAAAATGTATATGAAACAAGTTTTAAAAGCAGTAGGCTTAGTGCTCTTACTACTCACCTCTTGTAGCAAAGACGATTCTAACCCTAACAATGGAAATGGAAATGGAAATGGAAACGGAAATGGGAACGGTAACGGCAATGTTACCCCACCCGTTGAACAAAAAGCAATTGTGATCACTTCGTATAGCAAAAACTACGGCTATGCAGGTGATAGTGTAGATATTTTAGGCGAAAATTTTCCTAAAAAAGAACAATGTAAGGTAACTTTTGGAGATACTGAAGCTACTATCACCTCAGTTTCAGCCGATGGCAAGAAACTCACCCTTGTATTACCCCGCAGTAGTACCTATTTGCCAGAGTTGAAATTCTACTTTGGCGAAAAAACTGTGGTAGACAACAAAGTAACCAATGACTATGAACAAAAAATAGGTATTATTGACAAGGCTGTAGGACAATGGGTAAAAACTCAATGGGATGTAGCCAATGCTAAATATTTATATAATGTAAAAACCCAAATCATAGGAGATTACATATATAGTACACAAGTATGGGATAAATCCTCTGGAAATATTGTGATTTTTAGCAAAGATAATGGTATCACTTGGGAAAAATGGGCAAATACAGGTGGATTCAGTTATCTTTCTGATTTTTATATTACCCCTTCTCACGAAGGTCTGAATGTAGATTTTGATGGTGTATACAAAGTACCTATTGGAGGAACAAAAACTCCTCACCCTTTTATTAATAGTGGAAAAAGAATTTTTAGTAAAGGGGGGGTTCAATTCAATAGAGTGATTTGTGATGATGAAATGAAAAATATCATTGTAGTCTCAATACGTGGAGATGTCTATAAATCAACTAACGGAAAAGATTTTTATCCTATAAGAGAAGCTAATCTTTCTGAAACCAGTAATGTGGATTATCAAGGGAACGCTTTTAAAAGAGATATAAATCATATATGGATTGCAGGTCTGAATGGTAGAAAAGACAAGCCTAAAATACTATTCTGTAATGGTAATAACGAACAATGGACAGAGTATGTGTTTGAGGATAAATTTGAATGGGCTGTTGCTGTAGATTTTCCTACTAATCAAATAGGCTATTGTTTAATATCAGGATCAGTTAACAAAATATACAAATCTACTGATGGGGGATATTCTTGGCAAAAATTACCTTTTGAAATTCCTATTGGTGTACGATCCTTAGCTTTTCAAGATGAAAATATAGGCTGGCAATCATCAGGCAAGGTTATCTACAAAACTACTGATGGAGGCAATACTTGGCAAAAAGAGTTTGAAGCCGAAAGCAATATCAAAAAACTTTACTATACTCAAAATGTGTTATACGCTTTTGCCGATGATGGCTTGCTATACCGCTACTATTTTAAATAGTGAATTTGCAGACTTAAAAGAAAACATCAATTTTTGCCTTGAAAACGAATTAGATATGGTAGTTTTTTGCCATTAGTGAAAAGTGAAAAAGCATTTTTTTGTAATTCATATTTTGTAATTCGTAATTATTTTGTATCTTTGCCTTAATTAAAAACAAAAAATGAATAGTATGAAAAGAATTTTATTAGTAGTAGCCGTTGTTTTTGCAACTGTTACTTACGCACAAACTGGAAAAGGAAGCTGGATGGTAGGTGCCGATTTGGGTCTTTCATTTCAATCTAAAAACTTAGTAGTGAAAAATGACCAAGTTACAGAATTAGATCAAACAGTAACTACTTTTAAAATCACACCTAACTTTAATTACTTTGTGGTTCATAATTTAGCAGTAGGTTTAGGAGTGAGTTATGAACATTCAAAAGATAAAAGGGGAGATAATTGGGAATACAAATCGAATACCCTTACAATTGCCCCTAATGTGCATTACTATTTTCCTACAGGTGGAAGTTTAGCACCTTTTGTGGGAGCAAAAGTAGGTTTTGCAAGCAGAGAAAACCAACCGGGCACTAATGGTGAGTGGAATGGTTTAGTAGTAGGAGGTAAAGCAGGCTTGGCTTACTTTGTAAACCGAGGTGCTGCTCTTACAGCCTATGCAGAGTATGACCATTTTTCTTTAAAAAATACAGATAACAGTAAACGCAAAGCAAAAGAGGGTGTTTTGGGTGTAGGTATAGGTGTCGCCTTGTTCTTCTAAGCAGGAAATCCTTCATAATTATATAAGTATGGGGTGTTTTAAAAAGTAGTGATATTTTTTAAGACACCCTTTTTTAGTTGATATAATAAAAATGTAGCTTACGCTACAGAAAGTCTTTCAATTGACAATTGATAATTGACAATTGACAAATGTGATGGGCA
The DNA here is from genome assembly GCF_000318255.2 of Capnocytophaga sp. oral taxon 380 str. F0488. Lineage (NCBI taxonomy): Bacteria > Pseudomonadati > Bacteroidota > Flavobacteriia > Flavobacteriales > Flavobacteriaceae > Capnocytophaga > Capnocytophaga sp. oral taxon 380. Next base: position 21,530 of record NZ_KB291237.1, on the reverse strand, counting down.
CGGATGGGCAACTTCGTTGCTGGATTTACACGGATTGTGATACAAACGTAATTGTAAATCAGTGGTGTAGATTTTGAACGGGTGTTAAATAAACTTTAGACGGAACCGCAGTGGGTTTTCAGTGGCTCTACAGTGGGTCTACAGTGGCTCTACAATGAAGGTTAATTAAATTATAGTTGAATATTGATTGAGTTTATAGTGTTGCTATCTACTAATGTCACTCGTTTTGCTGGTTAGACTTGTTGGACAAGTGTGGACACAGCACGGCGGGTTATTAACTTTGACAAAGTGTATACCGCAATGGAGATTAAGAATTAGAATTACATTTTGAACAGATATTATAGTATAACCATTCTAAAAGATAAAACAAAACGAAAAATTTCTTTAAAAAAATTTGCACATTCGAAAATAAGTTGTACCTTTGCCTTATTAATAACAATAAAAATATAGAATAGTATGAAAAAATTTTTATTAATCGTAGCAGTTGCTTTTGCAAGCGCTACATACGCACAGACAGAAAAAGGGAACTGGATGGTAGGCTCTGACTTGTCTTTCTCTTATGAGACAAGTAAGGTAACTACTTCTACTAAAGTAAATAATGTTACAACAGATGTAGATGTTACTACCAATACCTTTAAATTCGTTCCTAATCTCAACTATTTTGTGATTAACAACTTAGCAGTAGGACTTGGTTTAGAATACCAAAACACAAAAGTAAAAGGAGCAAGTAATGCTCATAATACTTTTGCAATCGCTCCTAACGCACACTATTATTTTCCTATTGGTGGCAACTTAGCACCTTTTGTAGGAGCAAAAGTAGGATATGCTTGGGATTCTGTGGGAAGTAGTGATGAAAGTAAATCAAGAGGGTTACTCTTTGGTGTAAAAGGAGGTATTGCTTACTTTGTAAACCAAGGCGCTGCTCTTACAGGGTATTTAGGTTATGACTATCAAAACCTTAAAAACAAAGTAAACACTAATAACTCTGAAAAAACAGGTAAATTTGGTGTTGGTATCGGGGTAGCTTTGTTCTTCTAAGCTGAGAGATTTTATAACTAAATTAAGAATATGGGGTGTTTTAAAAATAGCAATATTTTTAGGCACCCTTTTTTAGTTATGAGTGAAAAGTACGGCGTTTGCATTTAAAGACCCAACCTCTCATTCCCCCTCAGACCCCGTAGCACTATCGTATTGTAAAACGCACTAAATAGAAGTAATACTTAGAATTATTTTGAAAAATGGGAACAGAAGTTTTAACAAAAAAATCTTATACCCCTATCCCTGAAATAGAAGGAAAGGTAGAAAAACTTACAGAGGAAGAACGTCAAAGAATAGAATGGGCTCTCAAGGAAGAAGCCTTAGGCTTAGTTGTTTCTAATGAAGAAGTAATGCGAGAAGCAAGAGAATTGTTATGCCAACGAAAAAGAAAATAGATTGGACGCATACTGCAAAAATTGAGTTCAACGAAGAGATAATTTATTGGATAGATGAAAAAGAAAATTATGCTTATGCCGAAAGAATTATAAATGAAACTGAAAAGGCACTATCTTTTATAGCAGAAAATCCATATAGTTGTACTCCAACAGACTATGAGAATATCCGCAAAGTATTTGTGCTAAATCGGTACACCATATTCTTTAAGATAAATCAAGAGGATATAAGAATATTGTATTTCTTTAATAAAGACGACAACCCTAAGAAGATAAAACTATATTAGTTTAATAAAAGTAATTGAATATGAAACACAAGTTATTTCCTGCAGCACTACTTCTTTTAGTAGCCTGCAACCAAAACCCTAACAACACTAACGACGAAAAGATGAACTATCCTCAAACGCGTATGGATAATACCGTCGATACTTACTTCGGTACTCAGGTATCTGACCCTTATCGTTGGCTCGAAGATGACCGTTCTGCTGAAACCGCTCAGTGGGTAAAAGCCCAAAACGATTTTACGTTTGGTTATCTCTCTAAAATACCCTATCGACAAGCAATAAAAGAGAAACTCGAGAAACTCTGGAACTATGAGAAACTGAGCGCTCCTTTTACCGAAGGCGATTATACCTATTATTACAAGAACGACGGCTTACAAAACCAATCGGTGCTCTATCGCAAAGATAAAGAAGGCAAAGAAGAAATTTTCTTAAATCCGAATACTTTTTCTAAGGACGGAACAACTTCATTAGGAGACGTTGCTTTCTCCGAAGATGGTTCGTTAGTAGCTTATCTCATCTCAGAAGGCGGTAGCGATTGGCGTAAAGGGATAGTGCTCGATGCGAAAACTAAAAAGGCAATAGGTGATACCTTAGTAGATATAAAGTTTAGTAGTATCGCGTGGAAAGGCAATGAAGGCTTCTTCTATTCCAGCTACGACAAACCCAAAGGCAGTGAGCTATCAGCAAAAACCGACCAGCACAAACTTTATTATCACAAACTCGGCACATCTCAAAAGAGTGATAAGCTCATTTTTGGTGGCACACCAGCTGAGAAATATCGTTATGTGTCGGGCACAGTATCCAATGACGGGAAATATCTGTTCATTTCGGTTGCCAATGCGACCTCAGGTAATAAACTATTTGTAAAAGATTTATCTAATCCTAAATCTTCTTTGGTAACTATTACCAACAACTTCGATGGAGATACAGGATTTGTAAATAACCAAGGCACAACCCTCTTTTTAGAAACCAACCTCAATGCGCCTAATGGTCGCTTAGTGAAAGTAGACTTTAAAAATCCACAGCCAGAGCATTGGCAAGATGTTATTCCTGAAACCAAGAATGTGCTCAGTATTACTACCGCAGGCAAATATCTATTTGCTAAATATATGGTAGATGCTCTTTCTCAGGTAAAACAATACGACTACGAGGGAAAGCTCATTCGCGAAGTGAAGCTCCCCAGTATAGGTAGTGCGGGAGGTTTTTATGCTAAAAAAGATGAAACACACACCTATTTTAGTTTCACCAATTACGCATATCCTACCCAAATATACAAAATGGATTTGGCAACAGGAGCTACTGAACTCTATTGGAAACCCGCTATTGCTTTTGATGCCACTCACTACGAATCTAAGCAAGTGTTTTATACCTCTAAAGACGGCACTAAAATACCAATGATGATTACCTATAAAAAAGGAATTGAGCTCAACGGTAAAAATCCTACCTTATTATATGGATATGGAGGATTCAACATCAGTTTGATGCCTACATTCGGTGTTGCCAATGCGGTGTGGTTAGAACTCGGAGGTGTATATGCTGTCCCTAACTTACGTGGAGGAGGGGAATACGGTAAACAATGGCACGATGCAGGCACTAAGATGCAAAAGCAAAACGTGTTCGACGATTTTATAGCAGCTGCTGAATATCTTATAAAAGAGAAATACACTTCTCCCCAATACCTTGCTATCAGAGGAGGCTCTAACGGAGGACTCTTGGTAGGAGCCACTATGTTACAACGCCCCGACCTGTTTAAGGTAGCTTTACCCGCAGTAGGTGTACTCGATATGTTGCGCTATCACACTTTTACCGCAGGAGCAGGCTGGGCTTATGATTATGGCACATCTGATGATAGCAAAGAAATGTTTGAATACTTAAAAGCCTATTCACCCTTACACAATGTAAAACAAGGAGTAGCTTATCCTGCTACCCTTATAACAACAGGAGACCACGACGATAGAGTAGTACCTGCTCACAGTTTTAAGTTTGCTGCGGAATTGCAAGCTAAACAAACGGGCAACAACCCTATTCTTATACGAATAGAGACCAATGCAGGACACGGAGCAGGGACACCAGTGAGCAAAACTATAGAACAAAACGCCGATTTGCAAGCATTCACTCTTTGGAATATGGGGATTAAAACACTCCGATAAAGAGTAGGGGAGAGGAAAAAGGAAAATAGCTTCGTAACAATATTACACAGCTTTTTATACTATTTAGTAGCCAAAAGTGTTTACAAAAGAAGTATTAAATAGGGTAAAAAGTAAACTCATTCTTTTACTTTTTTTTTACATTTCAAGGGGTAAAAGGGGTTAAAATGTAAAAATAGTGTTAAAGTTTGTAGGTTATTGAAAAATATTGTTGAATAAATTTTGTGTGTATAAAATAAATGCGTACGTTTGCGCCCTAATTAAATGTGAATTTAAACAATGTTTATGGCAAGAAGAATATTTGTAATGCTACTTGTACTATTAGTACTAGCTGCGTGTAAGCGTGGCGGTGGCGACAGCAAAGGAGAGCTTGTAGGTGTTAAGGGGAAGAGCTGGAAACAGCCTGCTCCTTACGGTATGACGCTTATTCCGAGTGGTTCTTTCATTATGGGTAGTTCCGATGATGATAAAACTGCGAGTTTTAACGCACCAGTGAAAACTGTGAGCGTGGGGTCGTTCTATATGGACGAAACCGAAATCACAAATAGTGAGTATCGCCAGTTCGTGAATTGGGTTCGCGATTCAATTATCCGTACTCAGTTAGCTGAAATGGCGGAACAAACCGGTCAGACCCAAGGCAGTGGAGGTATCGGTGAATACGCATACTTAGATGCGAACACCGAGAAGATGAATGCTTATCAGCAGTATCTTCAAAACACATATGGCGACCAAAAAGCACGAAAATTGAACAAGAAAGTAGCACTTATTTGGGACACTAATAAATTCCCAGATGAATACTACTCGGAAGTAATGGACAAAATGTATTTGCCCGAAGAAGAAGCTTACAATGGCAAACGCATTATGGACGTTCAGAAGTTCGAGTTTAAATATCAATGGCTTGATATGGATAAAGCCGCTCGTACTCGCGGTAACCGTAAAGACTTCATTAAAGAGGAAATCGTGAAAGTATATCCTGATACTACTGTATGGATTCGCGACTTCAACTATTCTTATAACGAGCCAATGCACAACGACTATTTTTGGCACGAAGCCTATGGCGACTATCCTGTGGTAGGCGTTAGCTGGATTCAAGCCAAAGCCTTCTGTGAATGGCGTACTCTTAACAAAAACTCTTATCAAAAATCAAAAGGTGATTACACAGTAAACTCTTTCCGTTTGCCAATTGAATCGGAATGGGAATACGCAGCACGTGGTGGTCTGCCAGGAGGTACTTATCCTTGGGGAGGTCCTTATACCTATGATGATAGAGCTTGTTTCCTTGCAAACTTTAAACCAATGCGTGGTGACTATGCTGTTGATAATGCACTCTATACCGTAGAAGCTAAGTCGTACGAACCTAATGGTTACAACCTCTACAATATGGCAGGTAACGTATCAGAATGGACAAACACCTCATATGACCCCAATTCATATGAATATATGTCTACAATGAATCCTAACGTACTTGATGACAAAAATCACCGTAAAGTAATACGTGGAGGTTCTTGGAAAGACGTTGCCTTTATGTTGCAAGTAAATACCCGTGATTATGAGTACCAAGATTCAGCCCGTAGTTATATAGGGTTCCGTACCGTACAAGATTTTATGGGTATCAGCGACAAACAACAAGCTAAATCAGCAAGAGGATACAGATAGAATTAAAAGAAAAATCAAACAAATTAACTAATAAATTTAACAAATAAAAAAAAGTCTTATGGCAGGAAGTAGATCAACAAAGAAATTGTTTAATATGGTTTATGGTATAGGTGCCTCAGTTGTAATTATCGGTGCCTTAGCCAAAATTTTGCACGTGGATATCTTAGGTATCAGCGGTGGCGTATTGTTAGCAGTAGGGATGGGAACAGAAGCATTCGTCTTCTTCTTCTCAGCTTTTGAACCAATAGATGAAGAGTTCGATTGGTCATTGGTTTATCCTGAGCTAAAAGGAGGTGCTCCATCAGGACGCCAAGGAGCTTTGGCTTTACAGTCAGGAGAAGATAAGATTCTTAGAGAATCATTATCACAAAAATTAGATAATATTTTAGCAGAAGCTCGTATTGATGCGAATATGATGCGTTCATTGGGAAGATCTATTGAAAACTTCGCAGAAGCAAGTAAAGAAATCGCTCCAGTGGCTAATACGATGGTGGCTACTCACAAATATGGTGAAGAGCTTTCAGCAGCAGCATCAAACTTAGAGTCATTGAACAGCCTTTACAAACTACAATTAGAAAGAACAGAAAGACAAGTATCTGCACAAGCAGGTGTTGTTGATAACTTAGATTCATTAAATCAGCAAATGCTTACGTTTAAAGATAACTTAAGATCTTTGAACACTATCTATGGAGGAATGTTATCTGCAATGGGCGGCGCACGATAAGAGTAATTATTTATTAACTTATTAAAAAAATAGCTTATGGCAGGTGGAAAATTAAGTCCTAGACAGAAGATGATTAACCTGATGTACTTAGTATTCCTTGCAATGATCGCATTGAATATGGGCAAGCAAGTACTAGATGCATTCGGGTTAGTGAATCAAAAGTTTGAATCATCAAACAAAAGAGCTAATGAAGGCACATCTAATGCTTTAGCCGAATTAGCAAATAAAGCAAATGAGAATCAAGCTCAATATGGTGAGATATATGAACAATCCAAACAAATAAAGGAACTATCAGATGGATTGTACAGCTATATCCAAGATATTAAAACCAAAGTAGAAGATGTAATTGGTCAAAAAGACATTCCTGTAAATCAAAGAAACTATCAGGCAATGGATCAGTCAGATTTTACTGACAATTATTTCTTTGCTGAGGGAGCACAAGCTAAAGCTCACGCAAGTGAATTCATTGAAAAAATGAAAACCTATCGCGAAGGAGTATTAAAAGTATTGGGAGATAATCCAGCTTATAAAGCTTTAGCCGATAAAGTAAGCGTAAACTTTAATACTGACGATGTAAAGAATAGAGAAGGCAGAACCGTAAAATGGTTAAATTTTAACTTTGAAGGGTTCCCTTACGTTGCAACTTTAGCAAAACTCTCAATGATGCAGTCAGACATCTTAACTACTCAACAAGAATTTTTTGATACTGCTTTGGCAGGTAGTTTGAAATCACAAGTTTCAATGACTAACTATACAACTTTGCTTGAACAAGGTAAAGGAGCGTATTACCAAGGAGAGAAATTCGATGGTTCTATCGTGTTGGGTAGAAAAGACGCTACTACACGTCCTAATGAAGTAGACATCGCTATCGACGGCAGAAAGTTAGGAACAAGTGAATACACCATTGAAGATGGTCGTGTGAAATTAAACATTTCAGCAGGTAATACAGGTGACCACAAAATTACAGGTAACTTGTACTTCGACCAAGACGGAAAACGTATTGCTGTACCTGTAGCACAATCTTTCTCAGTGATTCCTAAACCAAACTCAGCAGTTATTTCAGCTGATAAGATGAACGTAGTGTATCGTGGTGTTGCTAACCCTATCACTATCTCTATGCCTGGTGTTCCTGATAACAAAATTTCAGCATCAGCACCTGGTTTATCTAAAGCGAGTGGTAGTGGTGCTTGGGTAATGCGTCCAGGACAAGGTAGAGAAGTTACTATTCACGTAACAGGTGAGCTTGCAGGACAAAAATTCAGCTCTTCTAAAATGTTCCGTATTAAAAATATCCCACGTGCTGTAACCAGTTTGGGCGGACAAATAGGAAACGCTAAATTACCAAAAGCAAACGTATCTGTAATGCCAGTGATGGCTGTTTTGGAAGACTTCGACTTCGACTTGAAACTACAAGTAAACGAATTTAAAGTGTTCATTCCAGGGCAACCAAGTGTATACGTGAAAGGTAGCAGAATGAACGAACAAGCAAGAGCAGCTGTTCTAAGAGCTAAACGTGGTGATAAAATTCAGATATTTGACGTAAAAGCAAGTATCATCGGTAACTCTGAGCTCAGATTGCCTCCTGTATCACCAATCGTAGTTGAAATAACAAACTAAGACAAACCATTATTATGCACGTAAAAAATATAATATTATTATTGCTTTCAGTATTTGCATTTCAGCTCTCCAAAGCTCAGGTAAACATCTTAAACGCAAAAGTAGCAAGCGATATAGGTGTTAAATCTGAAGCTCGAATAGAAGCTGATAATGACAAGCCACTACCTTATGGCTATGTGGACGACCGCGATATCCTTTGGTCAGTAGAGGTATGGGAAGTAATCGACCTCAACGAAAGAGCTAACTTTCCCCTCCTTTTCCCTACTGATACCTTGGAAATAGATGCTTATCGTCGCTCATTGTATGATGTACTTTTGAAGAACATCAAGAATGGCAAAATTCAAGATATCTATGTAGATTCTTATTTTACTCAAACAAAAACAGCTGAGTCAATAGAAGCATCACTATCAAAAGTAGATACTTTAGATGTAGGCTATGAGCAACTTAACGCAGGTGAAGCTCTTTCTCCTGAATATGTAACTCATAGAAACTTAGAGTCTGCAGATATCGCTCAGTACCACATCAGAGGTATTTGGTATTTCGACAAACGCCAAGGTGAATTAAAATATCGTTTGCTCGCGTTAGCTCCTGTAGCTCCCGACGTAAACTTTATAGATTCTGATGACTCTACTATGTCGGCATTAGTACCTCTATTCTGGGTATTCTATCCGCAAGTACGCGATATTTTGCACGAAGCGAAAACCTTTAATAGGAAGAATGACGCTCGCCCTGTCTCTTTCGACCACGTTTTAAATGCACGAATGTTCAGTTCCGTGATATTTAAAGAGGCGAATGTATACGGCGACAGAAAAATCAAGGAATTCCTCCCTGATAATGCACTCTTCCAATTGTTAGAAGCTGACAAAATTAAAGAGAAAATTCGCGACAGAGAGCAAGATATGTGGACAAACTAATTTTAAATTCACAGAAATATTCTTTAAACTGCTTTGAAAGAGCGTTGCTATCAAAAGCAATGCTCTTTTAAAGCAGTTTTTTAATAGAAAATAAATTTGTAAACTATGGATATCAAGAATGCACAATTAGCAGTTGATAATTGGATAAAAGAACACGGAGTTCGCTATTTTAATGAACTTACCAATATGGCACAGCTCACTGAGGAAGTAGGAGAGGTTGCCCGTATTATAGCTCGCCGTTATGGAGAACAGTCCGAGAAAGAAAGTGATAAAAACAAAGATTTAGGCGAAGAACTTGCCGATGTAGTATTTGTAGTACTTTGCTTAGCCAATCAAACAGGGATTGACTTGCAAGAGGCTTTCGATAAGAAGATGCTAAAAAAAACACAACGTGACCACGACCGTCATCACAATAATGAAAAACTAAAATAATTACGCTACATTATTGTATTTATCATTAGATTTTGTATCTTTGCCCTATTAAAACAAGTAGTATAAAATGGCTAAAACAACAAAAGATAACAAGGAAATGAGTGTAGAAGAAGCTAAAAAACAAGCTTTAAAACTCACCTTAGAAAAATTAGATAAAACCTATGGCAAAGGAACTGTACGTGCCTTAGGCGATAATCCTGTCGAAGACGTAGAAGTTTACTCTACGGGTTCTATCGGGCTCGATGCCGCTTTAGGCGTTGGTGGATACCCTAAAGGGCGCGTAATCGAAATTTATGGACCTGAATCTTCTGGTAAAACAACTCTTACACTGCACGCTATCGCCGAAGTACAAAAAGCTAAAGGGACGGCTGCTTTTATCGATGCTGAACACGCTTTCGACCCTGTTTACGCACAACGCTTAGGTGTAGATGTTAAAAATCTATTGATTACTCAGCCTGACAGTGGTGAACAAGCTCTTGAAATTGCTGATGCTCTTATTCGTTCCAATGCAGTAGACCTCGTAGTAATCGACTCGGTGGCTGCACTTACTCCCAAAGGTGAGATTGATGGCGAAATGGGAGACTCTAAAATGGGGCTTCACGCCCGACTAATGTCTCAGGCTTTACGCAAAATCACCGGTAGTATTAGCAAAGCAAAATGTATTGTTATTTTCATCAATCAGTTGCGTGATAAAATAGGTATTACTTTTGGAAACCCCGAAACAACAACAGGGGGTAATGCACTTAAATTTTATGCCTCTGTGCGTATAGATATCCGTAAAGACGGAGGGCCTCAAGGAAGCGCTGCTATTAAGGACAGCAATGGCGAAATCATCGGTAATAAAACCAAGGTGAAAATAGTTAAAAACAAAGTAGCATCGCCTTTTAAAACCGCTACTTTCGATATTATGTTTGGCTTAGGTATCTCTAAGTCTGCTGAACTTCTTGAGTTAGGCGTTGAGGCTGATATCGTAGATAAAAGCGGTGCTTTTTATAGCTATAAAGGCTCCCGATTAGGTCAAGGACGTGATGCCTCTATTGCAATGCTTAACGACAATCCAGAAATAGCTGAACAAATAGAAGTAGAACTACGCGAATGGCTTAAACATAATGAACTCTCTTCTAATCCTAAAAAAGGTAAAAAGAGTACTAAGGCTAAAGATAAAAAGGCAGTAGAACCTGAGTATTCTGAAGAGGAATACGATGAAGCCGACAACTATGACGAAGAAGATGATTAGTTAAACACTAATATAATCGAGAAAGGCTGTGCAGAGCGCTCTGCACAGCCTTTCTTTTTTAATAATTGAAACAACTATTTCTTTGCAAAAGTAAGGAGTACGCCTCCTTGTTTATCGGTAAGCAACAGTTGGTCTCCTTTTAGTTGGTATTGTCTTACCTTTTGCATAGCCATACCAAAAGCATCAGCAACCTCCATTTTTTCCACACAAAGCATTAGTGTAGAAGCTAAATCACCAAATACAAGTTCTTTATCGGTGAAGGTTTTAATACTTCCCATAAAGGTATTACAGCTGTCAGAGCCGTTCACCTTCATTTCATTGATATTGAGTTTTAATGTAGGCTGTGCCTCAGGAGTGATAACCATTTCTCCCAAACTCACCAGTTTCCATTCGCCTTGCAAATCAAACCGAGAGTCTTTCACCTTTTCTATTTCGCGCACCAAAGTATAAGCAACATTTGGTGCTCCGGCGGAGACGTCTTTCAGCGGTTTTTCGCTTACTTCTATCTTCTTAAAGTAGCCTTCTTCAAAGGTAAAACCTTCAATAGGAGCACAAAAAGCCTCCCATTGTGCTTTACTCAAATTATCGCCTTTGTACACTTGCAAGCATTGCATTTTGCCAGCTCCTGCACTGCTTTCTACCTGGGAGCTATTTACCCAATATACCGCTTGGGTACTGGTAGAGCAACTCCCCAATCCTATTGCTACGCTCAGTAGCATCATAAACTTGATTTTCTTCATTGCAAATATTTTATATATTATTTTAATGTTAATTCGATATAACAAAAAACGCCCGTCGCGTTGAGACTATTTGATGTATTTCTTCAGCGTTTTCATTAAATCATTAGCTCTTAGGTTATCTCCTTGCGACAATAAGTTTCCTTCCGGGTCTATGAGAAAAGGCGCAGGGATACTCGTTACCCCATATTTCTCAGCGGTTTTGCCATCGTTGTCCCACACATTATGCCACACCATTCCTTCTATTTTGATAGCGTCCTGCCAAGCGTCTTTATCCTTAGGTCTATCTATCGATACTGATAGAATTACAAAATTCTTCCTTTTAAACTCTTTATACGCTTGTTTGAGGTATTTGTTTTCCTTCTTGCAAGGCATACACCACGAAGCCCAAAAGTCTACCAGCACATATTTACCACGTAATGAAGATAACGCTAACTTTTCACCATTAGGCTGTGGTAAGTTAATTTCAGGTACAAGGTTATGGCGTTGCAACACTTGTGCGAAGGATTCCGCAGTTGCCAAAAAGAAAAGTGCTAAGGCTGTAAATAAAAATCTTTTTCTCATTCGTAATCTTGTTTTTTAGTTATTGTCTTTGCTCATACAAAAACCTGACCAAAGTCGTAGCACGACAAGCAATTCTTCATATCAGAATTAACCACTAACTACTAATCATTAAAAATATCCTCCTTTTTTACGGTCTTCCATTGCTGCTTCCGTTACTTTGTCGTCTATGCGGGTCTCACCGCGTTCCGAAATACGCGAAGCAGTAATCTCATTCACCACCTCTTCAAGAGTCGCTGCATTGCTCTCTACGGCAGCAGTACAGGTCATATCACCTACCGTGCGATAGCGCACACGCTTGTTTAGGATAGTATCGTTTTCATCTATCTGGATAAAAGGCGACACCGCAATAAGTCTACCTTCGTACTCAATCACCTCGCGATTGTGCGCAAAATAGATAGAAGGAAGCGCTATTTTCTCTTGCTGAATATAATTCCACACGTCTAATTCCGTCCAGTTCGAGATAGGAAACACCCGCACGTTTTCGCCTTTCTGTATCCGACCGTTGTAGATGTTCCACAGCTCCGGACGTTGCAACTTAGGGTCCCACTGACCAAATTCGTCTCTTACTGAAAAGAAGCGCTCTTTGGCACGTGCTTTCTCTTCATCTCTACGCGCCCCTCCTATGCAGGCGTCGAAGTGAAACTCCTCAATAGTGTCCAATAAAGTGTGTGTTTGCAACCAGTTACGAGAAGCAAATTTACCTTTGGGCTCGGTAAGGCCTTTCGCTTTAATGGTGTCTTCTACTTGTCGCACAATCAGTTCCGCACCTATGCGTTTAGCAAGGGCATCGCGATATTCAAGTGCTTCGGGGAAGTTATGACCCGTGTCGATATGTACCAAAGGGAAAGGAATCTTCATAGGAGCAAAGGCTTTCATTGCTAAGTGCACCAAGGTAATAGAGTCCTTACCACCACTAAAAAGCAAGGCAGGACGCTCAAACTGCGCCGCTACTTCGCGCATTATGTAAATACTTTCAGCTTCTAATTGTTTTAAATGTTCTTTATTCACGATTGTTATTCTTTGTATCTTACTTTTCTGCTTGTATGCAGAATATTTATCACTGTTATTGTTGTTGTTTTTCTTTTAGGCGTAACTTTTATCACATAATAAATCCCATAAGGGAATACTTTGGTAAAACACACTCTGATTTCCCTATATCTTTTAGTAAACATATAAGGATAATCTTTTATGTATTCAAAACATTTATCTATCTCTTGGAAGAAGCGGTTAGCTAATTTTTCATCAATATCAGTATAATAATCTAATATCTTTGATAGATTTTTTTCAGCTCTTTTTCCTACTCTAAATGTGTCAGAAGCCATATTTCTGTTTGAATTTTAGTTTTAAAACCTCCCAGTCTTCTGCTTCACCAGTTTCTTCAAATTCTTTTAAGCTTTCATCTAAAATCTCTTTATGCCATTCTGGAATCTCTTGAGTATTACTTAAATCAGCCTTCTCAAAACGCCATTCATTATAGGTTTCCATAGGAATAACAGCTAAAATGTCATTCCCTTCAGAATCTTTTATGTATTGTGCAGTTGTGTTCATAATTACTAATCTTTTAATCTGAAATTAATAGGATACTTATAATAGCAATCCACAGTCTCCCCTTTGATATTCTTAGCTGGATATATAGGCGGAAAGTTTTTAAACAAGTCTATAGCTGCCTTTTCCAATATAGGGTCGCCTCCTTCAGCCCCTTTAATTTTTAGAACCCCTTGCTTATCAATCACTATATCAAGCACCACTTGCCCTTGTACGCCCCATTTCAGAGCTTTCTCAGGATATTCAAAGTGCATTACTACCCAATAGTCCAAACATTCTTTCACCGTCCTATCTACCATTTTTCTTGCTGAGGTATCAAATATACTACAATAAGGAAGCTTTACGGGTATTAATAAAGCGTCTTCTTTTTCTTGTGCTTGTACACTCAAACAACCTATTAACAAGGATAGTACGGTGAGTAAATATATTGTTTTCATCAGTCTCGTTCATTTTGTTCCTCATAGTCATCAACAGGTGATGAGAGACATCGCTTGTGCTCCCACTCCTCGAGAAAATGCTAATAATAGTAACGTTAGCAAAAATAGTATTATGATAACTAACGTAACTTAGAAAGTACAAAGGTAGTACATTTTTTTTGATTTCAAAAATATACTACCTTTTAACAATCGTTCGCCCATTCCACCATCAAGTGCAATTTTTCAGATTACTTTCTGATAGAATAAATCTTTAGGTTTTTCAAAATCTAATACTTTTCTTGGTCTATTATTAATTTTATATTGATATTCTTTAATTTCTTTATCTGTAATATTTTTAAAATCAGTATTTTTAGGTATGTATTGCCGTACAAGACCATTGGTGTGTTCACTAAGACCTCGCTCCCAAGAACTATAAGGATGAGCAAAGAAAAATTGTAGGTTCAATTTCTTTTCAACTCGCTTAAAATCAGAAAATTCATTACCATTGTCAGCAGTAATTGTCTTTATATAGTTTTTGTAAGGCAAGGTCATATCTATAAGTTCATCTGCTAATGATTTAGCTTTCTTTCCTTCTTTTAACTTTTTCATAAATAACATTTTAGTAGTCATTTCAACCAATGTAAGTATCGCTCCTTTATTTCCTGCTCCTACAATTAAATCTATTTCCCAGTGTCCAAACTCTGTTTTCTGACTTATAACCTCAGGACGTTCTTCAATAGACTTTTTATCTTCTACTTTCTTTTTACAAGTGTACAATGCTCTACTTCTATGCTTAAGCTGATGACGAGTGTGTTTGTATAGTTCGCCTCCGTTTTCTTTGTCTTGGTGAATGAATTTATAGATAGTTGTTTTTCCAACCATTGGTATTCTATTTTTTTTACAATACCCTACAATTTGCTCAACAGACCACTGTTCTTCAGTGATATGCTTAATAACAAAAACTTTCATTTCTTTAGTAAATTTACGTTCTTTTCTAAAACGTTCTTTACGCTCTTCTGAGATTTCTTGAGCTACTTTTGGACTGTATTTTCCTGTCTTTGTTTTGTTTCTTGACAGCTCTCGACTGACGGTAGAGGGATTACACTCTGCATAAAGAGCAATATCTTTTTGTTTGATTCCGCTTGCTTTTAAAGCAGAAATTACCGACCTTTGCACCGAATTTAAATGCTTATATTCTTTCATTGTCATTTACAAAGAAAAGCATTTATTTTGAAAGAGAAAAGACTTTTATAGTTTTTTCTCTTTTTTTATTTTTCAGAGGGTTGCCTCTTAGAGGCAAAACCCTCTGAAAAATAAAAGTTTTACTAAAAATTACTACTTAAAATTGCAATTATTAGTGGAACTTACAGTTTTCTGCTTTTTTCTCCTTTTCCCGTCGCTACATTCCCCCTTCGAAGAAAATCCACATCGTCACACGTCACTCTTCATTCGTCATTCGTCATTTCTTCCCTTTTCCGTCACT
>NZ_KB291237.1:0-6324 GCF_000318255.2 Capnocytophaga sp. oral taxon 380 str. F0488 | reverse complement strand
AACCCCACTCTCCTTACAGCCTTTTTTCATCAAATTTCCTCTCAGCTCTCTTCCGAACTTCTCCGATATCTTCCGAATATTCCTAACAGTCCCAACTATCGCTTTTTCATCTCAAACTTTGCCCAAGTTTCAAACTTGGGCAAAGTTGAATAAACTAACAATCCTCATTTTCCCATTTTCTAATTCTCTCATTTCCAAATTTTCTAATTTTCTAATTTCCTCATTACAGTCGGTTCTTCTCTTCTTCTCCCGCTCCTTGTCCTTTATACTTGCTTTGGGTGGTATTGAAATTGTAACTCAGTCCTACTTTAAAACTTATATTGCCGTAATTCTCAGCAGTACTATTGCTAATATACGGATTTTGTACGCGTGTGTGCTCATTGAGACCGTTATAGGGGTCGGAAATTACGGTATACACCGTAAGCGATTGGTGGAAGAACATACGGGCTACCCCTACGAATATTCCGCTCATATCCTTGTAGGCGTAAGCTTCTCGGTTTGAACCTTTGCTCATATAAATAAACATCGCTAAGATTAACCAATTTTCAGTAGGGGTGATTTGGTTCATCATTTCTACCATAAACCTACCTTCATTGGTGTAAAACACATTGTTAGCAAAAGGTTTTTTATAAGTGAGCGTAAGTTTAGGCATCCATTTGCCTATTTGGGTTTGCGCATTGAGTACGCATTTCAGTTCACTAAAATCGTCGTAATTGCGAATGGTTTTCTCAACGGCATCGGGATTGATGCTTGAGAGTTGGTAATCGGAATAGATACCTTTGTGAATATTCGAATAACTTACCGAAGCCGAAATAGGACCATAAGTAGCCAAGGCATTCCATTCATCAGTAAGCTGAGGCACAATATATGGGTTTCCGCGATTGTACAAGAAAGGAGAAATATAAGTGTTGTAATCGCTAAGCTCATAAAAAGCCGGACGTTTAATTTTGCGTGCATAACTAAAGGTCAGTTGAGTTTTATCCCAAGGGAATGCGATAGAAATATTGGGCAACCAATCGCGGTAGGTCTTGCTTTTTACGGGGCTTTTTTGTCCGTTTTCGTAATAACCAAAGTCGGCGTACTCGTAGCGCGTACCGAGTTTCAAATTCACCTTTTTAATAGGGTAAGAGAAACTCACAAAACCAGCCGAAAGCGTTTCGGTATTCTTAATATCCGAAGCCGAAAGCACATTATCGGTATAGTCCTCAGTGCGATGCAGGTCACTTGCCTCTACGCCATAGTTTATAGCGCCCTTGCCAAGGGTTTGCAAGAAAGTAGTTTTGAGTCCCCACCAATCGGAAGCAGCGTCGGAATGGGTATGCACATTGCGAGAGGTTGCACTGAGGAGGTTGCGCTCCACAACATCGGAAGTGTTATCGGAACGCTGACCGATATAATCTACATCGGTTTGCAGTTTCAGTTTGTCAGTAATTTTGCCTTCGTAATAGGCATTAATGCCTAACTTTTTATCTTGGCTAAAGCGGTCGTATTCATTGAGCCCTTTGGCAGTAAGGAGGTTATTTTTGAAGGTAGCGGTCTCTTGGGTGCTAAACCTGTGTCCTACCCAAGGTTCTACACTCCCTCTCACACTTGCGCCTATGGAATGTTTGTCGGAAATCTCGTGAGCTACCCCTATTTTAGCGTTTATTCCTTTGGCATTACTCCTATTAGTTTCGTCGCTCGTCACGCGCCAATCATTGCTTTGGGTATGTACTTGCAAATCCTGATAGAGGTCGGCATTTTTCTTGTTGAAGTTGTTGAAGTTGCCTATAGTAGTAAACCAGTCGGTTTTGCCTTTGCGGTAGTTGAGACTAAGCCAAGTAGTTATTAAGGCTCCTTTTTTTAACACATAATTTTCATTTTCAACCGACCCACTCAGTCCATCACCTTGTTTCTTTTTCAGTTTGATATAGATTACCGCACCCACCGTATTGTCGTGTTCCGCACCAGGTTGGGTTTCCAGCTCTATGCTCTCAATATCTTTGGGCGATAACTGATTCACCTCATCTAAATTGCGCACCCTGCGGTTATCGATGTAGAAGATAGGATTGCCTTTGCCAAACACCTCATAACCTCCACCGGTGTAGGAAGTGCTCACCCCAGGCAAGAAGTTGATAAGCATTTCGGCTTTGGGTAGGTTCTGCAAGGTCGATTGCGCTACATTAGTACTGATGCGCGTACCCTTTTGCTCTAAGATAGGGCGATGTGCTGTTACCACTACTTCTCCTAACTGATTGGTAGCAGGGGTCAAAATAATGGTGCCCAAGTTGCTCCCTGAGGGCGTAAATACCACCGTTTGATATTCCAAATGCGTAATTTTGATAACCACCTTTTTACCCTCAGCGGCATTGGGTAGTTCAAAAACACCTCGCTGATTGCTTATTGCCCCTTTTACGAGGGTAGAGTCGGGGAGAGTCATTAGGAGTACATTGGCAGCACTCACAGGCTTTTTTTCAGTATTCAACAAGGTTCCTTTAAAAGAAGATTGTGCAAAGCCACTTACCGTTACTGCCAATAGCAGTGATAGAATAATCTTTTTCATTGTTTGTATGGTTTTTGGTTACTAAATGTAAACTATTTAATTTCACGGCGCAAAGATATAACAAATAAAAGTATTATGCAATACAAAGTACCATAAAAATAGCGTTATGATATCATTATTTTTCCATTACGCTGATTATCAATTATCTTTCCTTGATTATTTTTTAAAGAAGAAAGCTAATATCTTTCACTTTCTGCTCTATAAACGAAGAATTTTCAGAAAGGTTGGAATAAGAGAGAAGTTTTTGAACAATAAGGAAGTAAAATGATGAATGTTATAAATAAGCAAACGACTGAGGTGGGAACAAATTATAGGTTTCTTTTATATCCTTAAGACATATTGAATGCTACTACATAATATGTTTTTCTTTTATGAGTTCCATATACTTATTATATAAAAGTATAAAAATCTCATCTATCAAAACTAATATTGCATATCTATAAAAATAATTATGCCACAAATACTCTTCTGAGGCAAGAGTATCCAAATCCGGTAAATTACGTTGATAAGAAGTGGTATTATGCGCACAACGATTACGCTCTTTATATACTATTTCCTCGTAATCTTTCTGTAAAACACTTTCAAATAGTTTTACCCCCCCCTGATTTTTTGTCTTTTGCGAGTATTTGCTTTTCTGAAAATTTATTCTTTATACCTTTATCAAAGTTTTGGAAGTCCTTTTGTAGCCAAGAACTAAAGTTACTATACTTAAAAATATCTTTAATATCTTCTATTACCCTATTAATTAGATTAACTTTTTCATTATCTAAATCTCCTCCAAGACTTTTTATTCGTTTAACTAGGTCAGTATAAATTTTGTTTTTCGCTGAATATTTAGAACACTCACCTAATTTATCTTCATTTTCAAGAAGTCTACGGCGGTATTCATAATCGTGGGTGGCTATTTCCCAACAGATGCACTTTAACTTTTGTTCTTGTGCCCCTGTCATTTTTAGAAAAAGGGAAGGCATAATATAAGTATAAAGAGGTTGTGTTTCGATTCCGTTCCCAATGGCACGGCTCACATTCACTCCTTCAATAAGAATTTCCTTGATGGGAGTTTGAATAAAATCTGTATGAATACTATGATACATAATTACTATATATATTGATAGATTCCTCTATACGTTCTCTAATATTTCCTAATCTATTGCTGTTTTTCGTATAATATTCATTACCCTTTTTGTCATTTATTTTACTAATCACCTCTTGAGGTAGATTAGTAATATCTTCTTTTATTCGTTTCCCCATAAAGACTACATAATAAATTAATCCAAACAACCAATAGTCTGCCTCTATCCAAGAGAAAAAAATACCTTCTTCTAGCTCCTTTTGACCTTTTAGTTTCAAAACCACTTCTCTTAAGTTGGAAAACCGTTCTTTCCAAGTGTCTTTTAGAGTTTCATTAAATTTAAATTTATCAAATTTTCTTTCTCTTTGTTCCTGCTCTAGCCCTAATATATATGAAACATAATCAGCATAAAAACTCTCTCTTGATTTGTAAGAAGAATAACCAACTAAAGGTGTGTCTCCTACACATTTTTGAGATAAAATGGATAAGTATCGTACGAAATCTATACTATTATTTTGGAGATCTTGCTTGATTTTCAAACCACATAGAACATCTTTGTCTTCACTAGTTTTTCCTTCAAAAAATGAGGTATATTCTTGATTTTGATAATATAAAGACTTACGGCTCTCTATATTAGAAAGTTTTTTACCGAAATAGTTCATGTTTCGGAATAATTTAGAGAAATATCCCTTAACCTTCTCATTATTAGAGTTATTAAAAACAGGTACTACATAAGAGAAACCTATAAAATGTTCTTCCCAAAAATTATTTTCAGAACCTATAATATCTTCAATGTCTAATTCATTGTATTTTCCTTCTTTTCCTAATCCCTCTTGAATCTTTTCTTTAGTAGAACCATATTTTAACAACTCTTGAAAAGTCCAACCGATAGATTTATGTGATGATACATTGCTTTCAGAAGGGGTATTTTCAGAATCTTGAGCACTATCATCTTCACTGGCTAACTTTTCAGCTTCATCAAACTTACTTTTATTAGGGAAATAACCTATAAAACTGAGTAATATTGATGTTAAACGTTGTTGCCCATCAAGAAGAAGGTTTTTAGAATCTTCATTTTCTTTATACAAAGCTATTGTTACGGGCTGTATAAACTGACCTTCTTTTATTGATTTTATCAGTCGTTTTAGGTCTCTCTCATCCCAAACAAATGATCTTTGATAGTCAGGAAGAATAATATTTTTCCTTAAAAGTAAATTTATCCAATGTCTTAAGGTGTATTCACCATAATATGTTCTGTTTTTTATCATTTTTTAACACTAATTTTATATCCATTTTATGTTAGCTCGATATAAAAAGTGATTTTTACAACTATGTTTGCAATATAAATTGTAAATATTAAAATCTGTATATATCGAAATATTATCAATATCAAATGAATTAATCATAGATTCTGTTCTACAATAAAATTCTTTATTAATGTTTATTACATCCTTCCTTTTGGCAAGAGATAAACGGGAGTTAGACCTTTAATTCTCTAACCAGCCTATTCGTTGTTTTCTATGGTTTTATAGGCTTCGATGATACTGCGCACCAGTGGGTGACGCACAACGTCTCTGTCGTCTAAGTGGAGAAAAGCGATACCCCGTACTTTTTGAAGGATAAGCATTGCTTCTTTAAGTCCAGAGGAAACTTTGCGAGGTAGGTCTATTTGTCCAGGGTCGCCGGTAATCATAAACTTGGCATTACGCCCCATACGGGTGAGGAACATCTTCATTTGGGCGTGGGTGGTGTTCTGTGCCTCGTCAAGGATTACAAAAGCGTTGTCTAAGGTGCGCCCGCGCATAAAGGCAAGAGGGGCAATCTCTATGATTCCTGCCTCAATAAAGGCGTTAAGTTTTTCGTGGGGAATCATATCGCGCAAGGCATCATATAGGGGTTGCATATAGGGGTCGAGTTTCTCTTTGAGGTCACCAGGAAGAAAGCCGAGATTCTCGCCTGCTTCCACTGCCGGACGAGTGAGGATAATCCTACGCACTTGTTTTTCTTTAAGAGCTTTTACGGCTAAGGCAACGCCCACATAGGTCTTACCCGTACCGGCAGGTCCTACGGCAAATACCATATCGTTTTGGTGCATCAGCTCTACTAATTTTACTTGATTGGGGGTTTGCGGACGTATGATTTTGCCATTCACGCCGTGCACAATGATGTCCTCTTCGCGCACTTTTTCGCTCTTCTCAGTACTAGTAGCCGAAAGAATATTATCGATAGTGCGCTCGTCTAAGCGATTGTATTTCGCGCAATAGGCGATGAGCTTTTCCATTTGTTTCTGAAAATCTTTTAGCAAATGTTCTTCGCCAAAGGCAATAAGTTTAGACCCCCGTGCTACGATTTTCAGCTTCGGGAAAAGCGTTTTGATGTATTTTATATTATTTTCGTCTTCGCCACAAAACACTTGGGCGCTCACGTCAGTAAGTTCTAAGTTTAATTCGTTCACTTTATTTAGTTATCAGTTAAGAGGTATGAGTTAAAAGTTTTGGCAAAGATATGAAAAAATTGTCAATTAGCCAATTTATTAATAAGCAAACCACTCGTTAGATAAGTCCGCCCCCTCTGCCCTGTCCAACAGCTCTCCCTGAGTCTCTCTCTAATTTTTCACTTGTCCGTGCGACCCACACCTGCCCGGGTGGCTCATTATCCTCTTTCCGTCACTACATTTTCCCCCTTTGAAGGTAGCCAGCGACAGCTGGGT
>NZ_KB291236.1:23847-24291 GCF_000318255.2 Capnocytophaga sp. oral taxon 380 str. F0488 | reverse complement strand
CTACAGTGGGTCTACAGTGGGTCTACAGTGGGTCAAGAATAAACAAAAGACAAATTCAAAATAAGGATATAATGGAGATAAGAAAGAGACTATTGGGTGCTTTCAACTTTGCCAAAGTCTGAAACTTTGGCAAAGTCCATACTGGAAAAGGGAGTGTAGCGACGCAAAGACAGTGCAAGCCACATAGGCAGGTGTTATTAGCAAATTAGCAAATTTGAGAATTAGCAAATGGGGGCGAGAGAATGAAATAATGTAGATATAGAGAGCTTATAGGAAAGACGAACAAATGACGAACAAAAGACGGTGCGAGCCACACGGGCAGATAGAGAAAAGACGAACAAAACCTCTCCCTAACCTGCTCCAAAGGGAAAAATAAAGCGACGTAAAGACGAACAAATGACGAAGGGAAAGTGAAGGTAAGTTAAAGCTAAGATAGAGATAAAA